>NZ_JBOBDQ010000050.1:0-43052 GCF_050586565.1 Pseudomonas sp. WC1 | reverse complement strand
TGGGGCGCGCAGCGGCCCCAAAAAACTGAAATCAATAGGAGTCGCCATGGACGCCCGCCTTACCGCTTTTCTCGAGCGCGCCGAATCGGTCCTCGCCCGCCTCGAACCCCTGCTGCCGGCCCCGCGTCCGGACATCGACTGGACCCGCACCCTCGCCGCCCGCTGGCAGCGCGATGGCCGCAGTGGCTACCTGATGCCCCTGGAGGTCAGCCTCGATATCCGCCTGTCCGACCTGATCGGCGTCGACCAGCAGCGCGAGCAGTTGGGCCGCAACACCCACCAGTTCATCAACGGCCTGCCGGCCAACCACGCCCTGCTGTGGGGTTCGCGCGGCACCGGCAAGTCGTCGTTGGTGCGCGCGCTGTTGGCCGAGCACGCAGGCGTTGGCCTGCGCCTGATCGAGATCGAGCGTGACCACCTGGCCGACCTGCCGCGGGTGGTTGAGCAGCTGCACAAGCTCGAACAACGCTTCATCCTGTTCTGCGACGACCTCTCGTTCGAGGCCGGGGAGGGCGACTACCGGGTGCTCAAGAGTGTGCTCGACGGCTCGCTGGAGCAGGCCCCGGACAACGTGCTGCTATACGCCACCTCCAACCGCCGCCACCTGGTGCCGGAGAAGCAGAGCGACAACGAAAACTGGAAAATGGTCGACGGCGAGCTGCACCCCAACGAAGCGGTGGAGGACAAGATCGCCCTGTCCGACCGCTTCGGCCTGTGGCTGTCGTTCTACCCGTTCAGCCAGGAGCATTTCCTCAACGTGGTCGAGCACTGGATCGGCCAGCTGGCGCGCCCGGCCGGGCTGCGCTGGCAGCGTGACGAAGCCCTGGACATCCTCGCCGTGCGCTGGGCCACCGGCCGCGGCAACCGTAATGGCCGTTGTGCCTATCAGTTCGCCCGCTATTGGGTCGGGCTGCAATTGCTGGAGCAGAAATAAATGATCGACCTCAACGCCAGTGGCCAAGGCCTCGATGGCTACGACCTGCTGGCCGCGCAAGTGCAGGCGCTGTTCGCTGACGAACGCGACTTCATCGCCAATGCCGCGCAGTTCTCGGCGTTTCTCTACAACCAGGTGGAGGACCTGAACTGGGCGGGCTTCTATATCAATCGCAACGAAGAACTGGTGCTCGGCCCGTTCCAGGGCCAGGTGGCCTGTGTGCGCATTCCGTTCAGCCGTGGTGTGTGCGGCGCTGCGGCGGCCACCCGTAGCACCCAGCGAGTGGAGGACGTCCATGCCTTCCCCGGGCATATCGCCTGTGACAGTGCGTCGAACAGCGAGCTGGTGATTCCGCTGGTCAAGGCGGGCAGGCTGATCGGCGTGCTCGACCTGGACAGCCCGAAGCTGGCGCGCTTCAGCGCGGCCGACCAGGCAGGGCTGGAGCGCCTGGTCGAGGTGTTCCTCGAGTTGACCGACTGCTGAAATGAAAAGGGGCTGCACAGCAGCCCCTGAGGCGTATCAATCGTAGATGACTTTCTTCTTCCAGGTCTCGTCCTCATCGGTCTTGAGCCCCTGGGTCAGCGCATTCTGGTCGTTCTCCGCCGGCTCCATCTGGTCCAGCACCTGGGCGTTGGCCCGGTTCAGCAGTTTCTCCATATAAGTCAGCTGCTCTTCGTACTGCTTGGGCTCCGGCTGCTTGCGCAGGTACTGCACGCCACGCTCGAAGGCCAGGCGCGCCTGGCCCGGCTGGTTCTGCTGCAGGGCCTGTTGGCCAAGGTTGTTGAAGAACTCGATATGCAGCAGCACCAGGATATGGCGGATCTCCTTGACCCAGTACTTGCCTTCGTTGGTCGCCAGGAAACCTTCCTGGGTGGCACGCACGATCTGGTTGTGCAGCAGCTCGAGCAAAAAGCGCACGTCCTTGGCCTTGACCTCGGTGTGGATCGGCGCGGGCGGGTTGCTCACCGGTATGCGCTCGCCCAGGCCAATCAACCCCTCCAGCTCGGCGATACGGGCCTTGAGGTCGCCGCTGTGCTTGTCCAGGGCCAGCTGGCGCTGGTTGAGGTTCAGTTCGAGGCGGGTCAGCAGCAGCTTCAGCGCAGGCGTCATGAACTGCCCAGGGAAGGTCTCGGTGATCTCGCCGCAGCGGCGCAGGCGGTCGGCCAGTTCGACCTTGAGCCGTGCACGCTCGAGCTTGCCGTTTTCGACCACATTGTTCAGGTAGCCGATCACGATCAGCAGCGCGATACCTGCAACGATAAGCAGGGTGATCAGAAGTGGTGTCACCGTTAACGCCTCATGAAGAAGTTTTGCATCTATCGAGAGTGTAGTGAGTCCGCCCGAAAGCGAACAGTGCAGCCCGGCGGAACAGCCTGCGCTCCATTGAATCTGTGGCGGATTCGTGGGAGCGGGCTTGCCCCGCGATGAGGCCCTCAAGCCTTACCTCTATCTATCGGCCCGTAATCCAAAACCTACAGATGCTGGCACATCGCTACGAGCTTGCCGAGCCGGCGTCAGAAAAGCAACGCCAATCCCCGGACGCATCCTGCATCACTGCCCATGACGACGGGAAGTCATTGATTTAAATAAATTTCTACAAAGGGGTTGACGACCCTGCGAGGCATCCATAGAATGCGCGCCACTTGCAGCGTAAAGCACACAGCGAAACGCGGCAGGGAGTGAAAGCAAGCAGTACTTAATAGGTAGTGCGAGCAGCGTGTCCCCTTCGTCTAGTGGCCTAGGACACCGCCCTTTCACGGCGGTAACAGGGGTTCGAGTCCCCTAGGGGACGCCACATTGCGGGAATAGCTCAGTTGGTAGAGCACGACCTTGCCAAGGTCGGGGTCGCGAGTTCGAGTCTCGTTTCCCGCTCCAGTTTCTCCGGCACTGCTTCGGCAGGGCAGGAAAAGAAAATCCAGGCTGAATCGTGAGGTTCATGTTCTGGTGCGCTGAAAAGCGTCGGCTTAGTCCCCTTCGTCTAGTGGCCTAGGACACCGCCCTTTCACGGCGGTAACAGGGGTTCGAGTCCCCTAGGGGACGCCATATTGCGGGAATAGCTCAGTTGGTAGAGCACGACCTTGCCAAGGTCGGGGTCGCGAGTTCGAGTCTCGTTTCCCGCTCCAGTTTCAACGCATCGTTTCGGCGGTGCCGGTGGTGAAGGTCTTCAAGGCGCTTCACGCCACATGCGGTAAAGCTTCACCCTGCGGGAATAGCTCAGTTGGTAGAGCACGACCTTGCCAAGGTCGGGGTCGCGAGTTCGAGTCTCGTTTCCCGCTCCAAATTGAAAACGCCACTTCGTTTGAAGTGGCGTTTTTTTTTGCTCGAATGATTGGTTCTTGGGGCGAGCTGGCTCGGCACACCTATCAATTTTACTAGTTGGCTAATGTCGTCTGGGGGCGTACAACGGCATGGCGCTACTCGTTACGAGCCCGATGTTCGTACTCGTTCCATCAGTTATTACTCTGTCGGGGGAGAATGTTGGGCGCACCTGATTTCACTCCATTCTGTCTTGAACAAGGAAGGAGCAATGACCGTGACGATCGAAAAGACGGATTTGGAAGTCCAGCTGGAGATATGTAAACGGGCGGTCGATGCTTGGAGGCGTTATGAAGAAAGTAAAGGGCAGCACCCCCCTTCGCAGGTAGAGCGACTTCGACTGGAAGCCGAGTTCTTATTTTCTTCGGCGCATCATTTTTTTAGGGGCAAGGCTGGTATTCCCCCTGACTTGCTAGATCGTGATTTGTCAGAGTGAGTTCACTTGCCCCGCTCTGGCGATTTGGGTTCCCGGCCCAGATGAGGCCGGGATGCATCTATATCAGATCAGTGAATATCACTCTGAGCAGGCTTGGCTAGCAGTTGCTTTTCTTGATGCCAATCAAACGCTTCGCCGTTCTGCTCTGCTTCGTACCGGCGCTCTTCTAGCGTCTGGTAAAGCTCCAGCTCTTCATCCGGCATGAAATGCAGGCAGTCGCCGGCAAAGAACCACAGCAGGTCGCGCGGCACCAGGTGGGCGATCTGCGGATAGCGCTGGATCACCTGGCAGATCAGGTCCTGGCCCAGGTACTGGCTTTGCAGCGGGTCTTGCGGTAGCAGGGTGAGCAGTTCGTCGAAGCGCTCGAGGAACAGGGCGTGGCTCTCCTCCGGGACCTGTTCGGCTTCACCCAGCGCGGCCAGGATGGTGCGCAGGTGGTGGAGCAGTTGCAGGTGGTATTCCAGGTGGGGGGTGGCCATGGCGGCGCTCCTCGGTGGTTGAAACGGGGGGCGGAGTATACGCCGGTTGGCCGAGGGAGGCACCCGGCGTTGATCGTCAGGGCACTTGTGTTGCTGGTACCGGCCTTATCGCCGGCAAGCCGGCTCCCACAGGTACTGCGCAGGCCTTGAAACCGATGCGACCGGTGTGGGAGCCGGCTCGTCGTGGCGACGAACCGCGGCGAAAGGGCCGCACAGCGGCCCCGTCGTCCGATCAGCGAATCTTGCCTGTCACAGGCTCCAGTTGCGCCTTGTCGAACGCATCCACATCGATCACCACCCGACGTGCCTGCTCGGCTTGATGCAGGCGCTGGCCTTCCTCCGCCTGCAGCACACCCGCTTCGATGGCGGCGTCGATCACCGATTGCCCGGCTGCCGCCTGCACCTTGCCTTCCTTGACCGCCTGATGCAGCGCCTTGTGCAAGGGGGCCGCATCGTCCAGCAGGTCACAGGCCGTCTGTAGCGCGGCCACCGGGTCGCCCTCGGCCTGAGGCCTGAAGCAGCCCTCCAGCACGGCTTCCAGCGCCGGGTCGCCTTTGCGCCGGCCGATCAACGCCGCCACCTCGGCATCCAGCTCATCGCTTGGCCCGGTATGCCTGCGGCCAAATGGGAACACCAGCACGCGCAGGGCGCAGCCGATGAAGCGGTTGGGGAAGTTGTCGAGCAGCGCGGCGAGCGCCTTTTCCGCCTGGCCCAGGTTTTCCTCCAGCGCCCAGCGCAACAACGGGCGCAGGTGCTCGGGCGAGCCCAGGTCGTGGTAGCGCTTGAGCGCGGCGCTGGACAGGTACAGGTAGCTGAGCACATCGCCCAGCCGCGCGCTCAGACGCTCGCGGCGCTTGAGCGCGCCGCCCAGCAGCATCATCGACAGGTCGGCCAGCAGCGCGAAGGCCGCCGCCTGGCGGTTGAGGGCGCGGAAGTAGCCCTGGCTCAGGGCGTCGCCCGGGACCTTCTCGAAATGCCCCAGGCCCAAACCCAGCACCAGGGTGCTGGCGGCGTTGCCGGCGGCGAACAGGATGTGCTGCATCAGCAGGTCGTCGAACTCTTTGAGCGCCTGGTCATGGTCCTCGCGCCCGGCCAGGGCCATTTCCCTGAGCACGAACGGGTGGCAGCGGATGGCGCCCTGGCCAAAGATCATCAGGTTGCGCGAGAGAATGTTGGCGCCCTCGACGGTGATGAAGATCGGCGCGCCTTGCCAGCTGCGGCCCAGGTAGTTGTTCGGGCCCATGATGATGCCCTTGCCGCCGTGCACGTCCATGGCGTGCTGGATGCATTCGCGGCCGCGCTCGGTGAGGTGGTACTTGAGGATCGCCGACAACACCGAGGGTTTTTCGCCCAGGTCCACGGCCTGGGCGGTGAGCAGGCGGGCGCTGTCCATCAGCCAGGCGTTGCCGCCGATGCGCGCCAGCGACTCCTGGATGCCCTCGAAGGCGGCCAGCGGCACGTTGAACTGTTCGCGCACGCGGGCGTACTGGCCGGTGACCAGGCTGGTGTACTTGGCCGCGCCGGTGCCGACTGCGGGCAGGGAGATGGAGCGGCCCACCGACAGGCAGTTCATCAGCATCATCCAGCCCTTGCCGAGCATTTCCTGGCCGCCGATCAGGCAGTCCAGCGGCACGAACACATCCTTGCCGCTGTTGGGCCCGTTCATGAACGCCGCGCCCAGGGGCAGGTGGCGTTGGCCGATCTCCACGCCCGGCAGGTCGGTGGGGATCAACGCCAGGCTGATGCCCAGCTCGGCCTGCTCACCCAGCAGGTGCTCGGGGTCGTAGGCCTTGAAGGCCAGGCCCAGCAGGGTGGCCACCGGGCCGAGGGTGATGTAGCGCTTCTCCCAGTTCAGGCGCAGGCCGATGACTTCCTCGCCTTGCCACTGGCCTTTGCAGATGACGCCGGTATCGGGCATGGCGCCGGCGTCGGAGCCGGCCAGGGGGCCTGTGAGGGCGAAGCAGGGGATATCGTCGCCGCGGGCCAGGCGCGGCAGGTAGTGGTTGCGTTGCGCCTCGGTGCCGTAGTGCAGCAGCAGCTCGGCCGGGCCCAGGGAGTTGGGCACCATCACCGTGGAGGCCAGGTCGCCGCTGCGGGTGGCCAGTTTCATCGCCACCTGCGAGTGGGCGTAGGCCGAGAAGCCCTTGCCGCCGTATTCCTTGGGGATGATCAGGGCGAAGAAGCCGTGCTGCTTGATGAAATCCCAGGCCTGCGGCGGCAGGTCGAGGTCCTGGCCGATCTGCCAGTCGCTGACCATGGCGCACAGTTGCTCGGTGGGGCCGTCGATGAAGGCCTGTTCTTCCTCGCTGAGCTTGGGCGCGGGGTAGTCAAGCAGGGTGTCCCAGTCGGGGCGGCCGCTGAACAGGTGGCCGTCCCACCACACGGTGCCGGCATCGATGGCTTCGCGCTCGGTGGGCGACATCGGCGGCAGGGTGCGCTGGAACCAGCTGAACATTGGCGTGGTGAACAGTTTACGGCGCAGCTCCGGCAGGGCGAAGAAGGCCGCCTTGGCGGCGATCACTACCCAGATCAGCGCCAGCAGCCAGCCTGGCGCGGTGCTGAAGATGCCCATCAGCAGGGTATAGGCGGCGATGGCCGCGAGGATCTGCAGGGGCGCCAGGCGCCGGTGCAGGAGATACGCGGCGCCAAGCACCAGGACCAGCAACCACAACAGCAACATGATTCTTCCTCCTTGGAAGCGGGCGTTAGGCCGACCCACAGAGCTTAGACGCGCTGGGGTGGATGGCCTGCTTAGAAGACTGACCGGGTTCTGTAGCGGGAGTTCGGTGGTGGTTGATGGATCCTGGGGCTGCTGCACAGCCCTTTTCGCCGGCAAGCCGGCTCCCACAGGGGCTACGCTGGCCTGCTCTTTGTGGGAGCCGGCTTGTCGTGGCGACGAACCGCGGCGAAAGGGCCGCAAAGCGGCCCCCCAGGATCATTTACTGCTGTTCAACCCCAGCTCCATGTCATCGATCAGCGCCTTGGCCATGGCGCTGAGGATGCGCGCCGAGCTGCCGGCCAGCAGGTCGCCCTCCATTTCCGCCTCGCAGGTCAGGTGGCGAATGCAGCCGAGCAGCACCGACAGCTCGCTGAAGGCATCCTCGAAGGTCACGCCCGGCTCGACCTTGAACAGGTCCAGGCAGGTGGTGCGGCCTGCGGTATGGCCGCGGCTCATGGTTGCACCTGTGGCTTGTGTTCGAGCAGGGCGCAGGCGAGCTGGCCGAGGTAGTCGCTGGCGGTGAACAGGCGGTCCTGGGTTTCGCCGGGCTCGGTCTGGAAGTAGATGTCGAGGACATCGGAAATGGCGGTGGCCACTTCGACGGCGGCGGACATGGCTTCATCGCGGGTGAGGGTGGGGCGGATGCTGATGAAGGGGCCGAGGCGGGGTGGGTCTGGGACGATTTTTTTCATGGTAGAGAGTCCTATGCGGTCATTGAAACCGCCATTCAGGTCCTTTCTCACGAGGTCAGGGTGGCGGCCGTGTACGAGGTGAGAAAACCGGGACATAGGACAAACCCGGTCAGACCGAAGTCTGCCCGCACACGGCCACCATGACGAAGCCGCTGGTTGTCATATGTAGTCGGGTTTCTCACACCCGGTCACCAAATGTGGCGACCCGGTGAAGGTATCCCTGGGGTATTTCCCCGACAACGCGGCGGCTTCCGGCAAGCGCGTAGGATAGTTCCCAAGCTTTGCTGGCTGAAGCATTTGGTTTCAGGTTCGGAAATATCTGACAGATCGCGGGGGCCGCTGCGCGCCCCTTTCGCCGGCAAGCCGGCTCCCACAGGGCCTGTACGCGCCTGCTCTTTGTGGGAGCCGGCTTGTCGTGGCGACGAACCGCGGCGATAGGGCTGCGCAGCGGCCCCCGGTTTCACTGGCACCGCCCAACGCTTGGAGTAGACTGTCCCACCTCCCGCATTCATAAGGACGTTGCCATGCTGAAGATCTGGGGCCGCAAGAATTCGAGCAATGTGCGCAAGGCGTTGTGGATCGCCCACGAGCTGGGCCTGGAGTTCGAGTCCATCGATGCCGGCGGCGCCTTCGGCGTGGTCAACGAACCGCACTACCGGGCCCTGAACCCCAACGGCCTGGTGCCCATGCTCGAAGACGGCGACCTGGTGCTGTGGGAGTCCAACACCATCGTGCGCTACCTGTGCGCCGAATACGGTGCAGAGCAGGGCTGGTACCTGGACGACCCGCGCCAGCGCGCCCTGGCCGACAAGTGGATGGACTGGACCACCTCGTCCTTCGCCGGCCCCTTCCGCCCGCTGTTCTGGGGCCTGCTGCGCACCGCAGAGGACCAGCGCGACTGGGTGGCGATCAACGCCGCGCACAAGCAATGCGCCCAATTGCTGGCCATCGCCGACCAGACCCTGGCCAAGCAGCCGTACCTCTCCGGCGAGCAGATCGGCATGGGCGACATCCCCCTGGGCAGCTTCATCTACGCCTGGTTCGAAATGCCGATTGAACGCCCGCCCATGCACCACCTCGAAGCCTGGTACGAGCGCCTCAAGCAACGTCCGGCCTACCAGGCGGCGGTGATGACCGCCCTGACGTGACGCCACTTCGATAGTCACTATCGATACATGTGACTGTACTTGTGCGGCCGGGCCTTGCACCATGGCCGCACTCACTGCGCCAGTGTCTTTACCTGGCGTGTCCCGAACCTTTTTCATCGGTACCTGACCCGCCATGAGTTCCGCCCTGTCCATTCGACAGCTGACCAAGACCTACGGCAACGGCTTCCAGGCCCTCAAGGGCATCGACCTGGACGTTGCCGAAGGCGACTTCTTCGCCTTGCTCGGCCCCAACGGCGCCGGCAAGTCCACCACCATCGGCATTCTCTCGACCCTGGTGAACAAGACCAGCGGCACGGTCAACGTGTTCGGCAACGACCTGGACCGGTCGCCCGCGGCGCTCAAGCGCTGCCTGGGCGTGGTGCCCCAGGAGTTCAACTTCAACCAGTTCGAGAAGACCTTCGACATTGTCGTCACCCAGGCCGGCTACTACGGCATCCCGCCCAAGGTGGCCAAGGAGCGCGCCGAGCAGTACCTCACGCAGCTGGGCCTGTGGGACAAGCGCGACGTGCCTTCGCGCTCGCTGTCCGGCGGCATGAAGCGCCGGCTGATGATCGCCCGGGCGCTGATCCACGAGCCGCGCCTGCTGATCCTCGATGAGCCGACTGCGGGGGTGGACATCGAACTGCGCCGTTCGATGTGGAGCTTCCTCACCGAGCTCAACCAGAAAGGCATCACCATCATCCTCACCACCCACTACCTCGAAGAGGCCGAGCAGCTGTGCCGCAACATCGGCATCATCGACCACGGCACCATCGTCGAGAACACCAGCATGCGCCAGCTGCTGGGCAAGCTGCACGTCGAGACCTTCGTCCTCGACCTCAAGCGCGACCTGCCCGCCGCCCCTGAGCTGCAGGGCTACCCGTGCCGGTTGATCACCCCGCACACGCTAGAGGTGCAGGTGGACAAGGACATCGGCATCACCGCGTTGTTCGGCCAGCTGGCGCTGAAGAACATCGAGGTGCAGAGCCTGCGCAACAAGACCAACCGACTCGAGGAGCTGTTCGTGTCCCTGGTGGAAAAAAACCTGTCGAAGGTGGCCGTATGAGTGTGGAACTGCGCACCAGCTGGGTCGCCCTGAACACCATCGTCTACCGCGAAGTGCGGCGCTTCCTGCGCATCTGGCCGCAGACCCTGCTGCCGCCGGCGATCACCATGGTCCTGTACTTCGTGATCTTCGGTAACCTGATCGGCCGGCAGATCGGCGACATGGGCGGCTTCACCTACATGGAGTACATCGTGCCGGGGCTGATCATGATGTCGGTGATCACCAACTCCTATGGCAACGTGGTATCCAGCTTTTTCGGCAGCAAGTTCCAGCGCTCCATCGAGGAACTGATGGTGTCGCCGGTGTCGCCGCACACCATCCTGGTCGGCTATGTGCTGGGCGGCGTGTTGCGCGGCTTGGCGGTGGGGGTGATCGTGACGTTCCTGTCGCTGTTCTTCACCCATCTGCAGGTGCACCACCTGGGGGTGACAGTCATCGTGGTATTGCTGACCGCGACCATCTTCTCGCTGCTGGGCTTCGTCAACGCGGTGTTCGCCCGCAACTTCGACGATATCTCGATCATCCCGACCTTTGTGCTGACACCGCTGACCTACCTGGGCGGGGTGTTCTACTCGATCAACCTGCTGCCGCCGTTCTGGCAGACCGTGTCGCTGGCAAACCCGGTGCTGCACATGGTCAACTCGTTCCGCTACGGCATCCTAGGGGTGTCGGATATCAGTATTGGCACGGCGATCAGCTTCATGCTGGTGGCCACCGCGGTGCTCTACCTGCTGTGCGTGCGCCTGCTGGTCAGCGGCCGCGGCATGCGCGCCTGAGCCCCCTGAGCCCTGGTTGGGGGTGGCGGCGCAGCGACACTGGCGCCGGCGCCACTGCCGGCCCACCCACCAGCGCCAGTAGCCCATGGTGGTGAAGTAGGCGAGCACGCCCAGCACCACCCCGCACACCACCGAGCCGAGCAGGAACGGTTGCCAGATCGTCGCCAGTTGCTCGGTGACCCAGTCGACGGTGATCGACTCGGGCAGCGTGCGTGGCGGCACCTGCAGCAGCCAGGCACCGGTCATGTAGGTGACGAAGAACACCGGCGGCATGGTCAGCGGGTTGGTCAACCACACCAGGCTCACCGCGATCGGCAGGTTGCCGCGCACGGGAATGGCCAGCGCGGCGGCCAGCAGCATCTGCATGGGGATGGGAATGAGCGCGGCGAACAGGCCGACGCCCATGGCCCGCGCCACCGAATGGCGATTCAGGTGCCAGAGGTTGGGGTCGTGCAGCAGCTTGCCGAAAAAGCGTAAGGACTTGTGTTCGCGGATGCTGGTCGGGTCCGGCATGTAGCGTTTGAACAGACGGCGCGGCATGTGGGCTCCCGGCAGGGTTGAAGGGCGTCAGTATGCCCTGATTGAAACGCAGCCTCGTTCAGAGTTTGTGACAATTGATTAGCAGGGTTTTCCCGCCAATCGGCTAAGCCTCAGGGGTCGTGATCGCTTCTGGAGCTCTATCTCATGCGCACAGGGATGCTGGCGCTGGTGCTCGGGCTGTTGAGCCTGCGTTTGTTACCTGCCTTGCCACCGGTCGGATGGCTGATTCCATTGCTGTTGCTGGCATTGGCCTGCCTGCGTACGCGGGCCTGGCCGCTGGGCTGGTTTGTGCTGGGTGGCTGCTGGGCCTGCTGGTCGGCGCAGCAGGCGCTGGATGATCGCCTGGCCCCGGCGCTGGATGGCCGCACGCTGTGGCTGGAGGGGCAGGTGGTGGGGCTGCCGACCCGCACGGAGCGCGGTGTGCGGTTCGAGCTGGAGCATCCTGAGTCGCGCCGGGCGCAATTGCCCAGGCGCCTGCAACTGAGCTGGTTCGCCGGGCCTGAATTGCGCGCCGGTGAGCGCTGGCGCCTGGCGGTGAACCTGCGCCAGCCCCACGGGCTGCTCAACCCCCATGGCCCGGATCGCGAAGCGCTGTTGCTGGCCCGGGGTATCGGTGCCACAGGCTCGGTCAAGGCTGGCGAGCGGGTCGGGCAGGCCACGGTGGGCTGGCGCGATGCCGTGCGCCAGCGGTTGATGAACGTGGATGCCCGTGGGCGCGAGGCGGCGCTGGCGGCCCTGGTGCTGGGCGATGGCGCCGGGCTGGCGCGCGAAGACTGGCAGACCCTGCAGGCCACCGGCACTGTGCACCTGTTGGTGATCTCCGGCCAGCATATCGGGCTGTTGGCCGGGCTGGTGTACGGCCTGGTCGCGGGCCTGGCGCGGCTGGGCGCCTGGCCATCGCGCTGGCCGTGGCTGCCCTGGGCCTGTGGCCTGGCCATGGCCGCGGCGTTGGGCTACGGCTGGTTGGCCGGGTTTGGCGTGCCGGTGCAGCGGGCCTGCCTGATGCTGGCGGTGGTGTTGCTCTGGCGCCTGCGCTTCAGGCACCTGGGGGCAGCCTTGCCGCTGCTGTTGGCGTTGTCGGGGGTGTTGCTGATCAATCCATTGGCCAGCCTGCTGCCGGGTTTCTGGCTGTCGTTTGCCGCGGTTGGCGTGCTGATGCTGTGCTTCTCTGCCCGGCTCGGCGCCTGGCGACCCTGGCAGGCCTGGAGCCGCGCTCAGTGGGTGATCGCCGTGGGCCTGTTGCCGGTGCTGCTGGCGCTGGGGCTGCCGGTCAGCCTGACGGCGCCGCTGGCCAACCTGCTGGCGGTGCCCTGGATCAGTTTCGCGGTGTTGCCGCTGGCCCTGCTTGGCACGGCGGCGTTGCCGCTGCCAGGGGTAGGGGAGGGGCTGTTGTGGCTGGCGGGGCTTTCGCTGGATGGGCTGTTTCACCTGCTCGCGCAGCTTGCGGGGCAGTGGCCGGCATGGCTGCCCGAACCGTTGCCGCTGTGGGCCTGGCTGTTGGTCGCGCTGGGCGCGCTGTTGCTGCTGCTGCCTCGGGGCGTGCCGTTGCGCTTGCCGGGCGCGGTGATGCTGGTGGCCTTGTGGGCGCCGCGCGAGCAGGTGCCCCACGGGCAGGTGCAGGTGTGGCAGCTGGATGTCGGCCAGGGCCTGGCGGTACTGCTGCGTACCCGTCATCACGCGCTGTTGTACGACGCCGGGCCTGCCCACGGCGACAGTGACCTGGGCGAGAGCGTGGTGCTGCCGACCTTGCGCAGGCTGGGGGTGAGGCACCTGGACCTGATGCTGGTCAGCCATGGCCACGCCGATCATGCCGGCGGGGCGTCGGCAGTGCGTAGGGGGCTGCCGGTGACGCGGGTGCTGGCGGGGGAGGTTGCCGGGCTTGCGCCTGCCGCGCTGTGCGACAGTGGTGAGCGCTGGCGCTGGGATGGGGTCGATTTCGAGCTGTGGCATTGGCCGCAGGGTGCCTCCAGCAATGACCGCTCCTGCGTGCTGCAGGTGGTGGCCAATGGCGAGCGCCTGCTGCTGGCCGGCGACATGGAGGCCGGGGCGGAGCGGGCTTGGCTGGCGGCCAGCGAGGATCCGCGTGTCGACTGGCTGCAGGCGCCGCACCACGGCAGCCGCACGTCGTCCACCGAACCGTTCATCAAGGCGCTGGCGCCACGCGGGGTGATGATTTCGCGGGGGCGCAGCAACGGCTTCGGGCATCCGCACGAGCAGGTGATCGAGCGCTATCGGCGGCATGGGATCAGCATCCATGACACTGCGCTGGCGGGAGCGCTGAGTTTGCGCCTGGGGAGTCAGGGTGCAGCGGTAGGGGTGCGCGCAGAGCGCAGGTTCTGGCGGGAGCGCGAATGACGCCATCGCGAGGCAAGCCCGCTCCCACGGCTGCCATGCGACGGTTGATTCCCTGACCTCCGGCAGATGAGCCCCAGGCGGTCCTATGGTAGAGTGGCGGCCTTTTTCCGAGGGGATGCTTACTGTGTGGGAATTGGTCAAGTCCGGTGGCTGGATGATGCTGCCGATCATCCTGAGCTCCATCGCTGCCATGGCAATCGTCGGCGAGCGCCTGTGGACCTTGCGCGCCAGCCGTGTCACCCCGCCGCACCTGCTGGGCCAGGTATGGATGTGGATCAAGGACAAGCAACTCACCAGTGACAAGCTCAAGTCGCTGCGCGCCGATTCGCCGCTGGGCGAGATCCTCGCCGCGGGCCTGGCCAACTCGCGCCATGGCCGCGAGATCATGAAAGAGTGCATCGAAGAGGCCGCCTCGCGGGTCATCCACGAGCTGGAGCGCTACATCAGCACCCTCGGCACCATCGCCGCCATGGCCCCGCTGCTGGGCCTGCTGGGCACCGTGCTGGGCATGATCGACATCTTCAGCGCCTTCATGGGCTCGCAGATGACCGCCAATGCCGCGGTATTGGCCGGCGGTATCTCCAAGGCCCTGGTCACTACCGCGGCCGGCCTGATGGTCGGTATCCCGGCGGTGTTCTTCCACCGCTTCCTGCTGCGCCGCATCGATGAGCTGGTGGTGGGCATGGAGCAGGAAGCGATCAAGCTGGTCGAGGTGTTGCAGGGCGACCGCGAAGTGGAAGTGGCCGGAGGCAAGGCGTGAAGTTCCGGCGCAATCGCCAGCGCGAGAACGTCGACATCAACCTGGCGTCGTTGATCGACGTGGTGTTCGTGCTGCTGCTGTTCTTCGTGGTCACCACCACCTTCACCCGCGAGACCCAGCTGCGTGTCGAGCTGCCTGAAGCAAGCAGTGCCGCGCCCGCGCAGCCCGATGATGGCAAGCTGATCGAAGTCACCATCAGTGCCGACGGCGTGTACTCGGTGAACAACCACCTGCTGCCCAAGAGCGACCTGGCCACCCTGACCGAAGCCATCGAGAAGGAGTCCGGCGGTGACATCACCCTGCCGCTGGCGATCAGCGCCGACGGCAAGACCCCGCACCAGGCGGTGATCACCGCAATGGATGCGGCCGGCAAGCTCGGCTTCAGCAAGTTGCGCATGACCACCGTCGAGGCCGCGCAGGGCAATCCCTGATGGCCTTCGCCGACCGTCTGCTCGCTGCCTGGTATGCCGGGCACCCGGCGCTGGCTCTGTTGCGCCCGCTGGAGGCCCTGTACCGCCGCGTGGTGACGCGCAAGCGTGCGCGCTTCCTCAGCGGCATCAGCCCAAGCTACCGCGCCCCGGTGCCCGTGATCGTGGTGGGCAATATCACCGTGGGCGGTACCGGCAAGACACCGATGATCCTCTGGCTGATCGAGCACTGCCGCCGGCAGGGGCTGAAGGTCGGCGTGGTCAGCCGTGGCTACGGCGCCAAGCCGCCGCAGTATCCCTGGCGTGTCGCCGCCGACCAGCTCGCCGAGCAGGCCGGTGACGAGCCTTTGCTGATCGTCCAGCGCACCGGCGTGCCGCTGGTTATCGACCCCGACCGCTCCCGCGCCGTGCAGGCGCTGCTGGCCAGCGACGCGCCGGACCTGATCCTGTGCGACGACGGCATGCAGCATTACCGCCTGGCCCGCGACCTGGAGTTGGTGCTGATCGACGCCGCCCGTGGCCTGGGCAACCGTCGCTGCCTGCCGGCCGGCCCGTTGCGCGAGCCCGCCGAGCGCCTGGCCGAGGCCGACGCGGTGCTGTTCAACGGTGCCGAGGCTGACCGCGACGGTGGCTTTGCCTTCCGCCTGCAGCCATCGGCGCTGATCAACCTGCGCAGCGGCGAGCGCCGCGAGCTCGACCTGTTTCCCGCTGGCCAGGCGCTGCACGCCGTGGCCGGCATCGGTAATCCGCAACGTTTCTTCAACACCCTGCTGGGGCTACACTGGCAGCCGGTGCCGCACCCCTTTGCCGACCATGCGCCGTACAGCCGCGAAGTGCTGTCGTTCAGCCCGCCGCTGCCGTTGGTGATGACCGAGAAGGATGCGGTGAAATGCCGGCCGTTCGCTGCTGACGAGTGGTGGTACCTGGCGGTCGATGCCGTACCCTCGCAGGCGTTCGTCGCCTGGTTCGACGCCGAGCTCGATCGCCTGCTGCCTGGCCGTCCCCGGCCCTGAGCCTTTTTCAATTTCCGTTTCAAGGAAGCTCCCATGGACACCAAACTGCTCGATATCCTGGCCTGCCCGATCACCAAGGGCCCGCTCAAGCTCAGCGCCGACAAGACCGAGCTGATCAGCAAGGGCGCGGGCCTGGCTTACCCGATCCGCGACGGCATCCCGGTGATGCTGGAAAGCGAGGCGCGCACCCTGACCGACGACGAGCGCCTGGACAAATGAGCCTGGCCTTCACCGTGGTGATCCCAGCCCGGCTGCGCTCCACGCGCCTGCCGGGCAAGCCGCTGCTGGCGATTGCCGGCAAGCCGATGGTCCAGCATGTGTGGGAGCAGGCGCGCAAGAGCGGCGCCAGCCGCGTGGTCATTGCCACCGACGATGCCAGCATCGTCGAGGCCTGCCAGGCGTTCGGCGCCGAAGTGCTGCTGACCCGCGCCGACCACGAGTCGGGCACCGATCGCCTGGCCGAAGTGGCTGCCCAGCTGGGCCTGGCCGCCGATGCCATCGTGGTCAACGTGCAAGGTGACGAGCCGCTGATTCCGCCGGTGATCATCGATCAGGTGGCGGCCAATCTCGCCGCGTACCCCGAGGCCGGCATCGCCACCCTGGCCGAGCCGATCCACGCGCCGGAAACCATCTTCAACCCTAACGCGGTGAAGGTGGTCAGCGACAAGAACGGCCTGGCCCTGACCTTCAGCCGCGCCCCATTGCCCTGGGCCCGCGACGCGTTTGCCAAGGACCGTGAGCGCTTGCCCGAAGGCGTGCCGTACCGCCGCCATATCGGCATGTACGCCTACCGCGTGGGATTCCTTCAGGACTTCGTCGCCTGGGGCCCGTGCTGGCTGGAGCAGACCGAGTCGCTGGAGCAGCTGCGTGCCCTGTGGCATGGCGTGCGCATCCATGTTGCCGATGCCATCGAGGCCCCGGCCGTGGGCGTGGATACCCCTGAAGACCTGGAGCGCGTACGGCGCTTGCTGGAGGCCTGATGCGCGTTCTGTTCGTCTGCCTCGGCAATATCTGCCGCTCGCCGACTGCCGAAGGCGTGCTGCGCCATCAGCTCGAGGCAGCAGGCCTCGGTGACGTGGTGCACGTTGCCTCCGCCGGTACCGGCGACTGGCATGTCGGCAAGGCGCCCGACAGCCGTACCTGCAAGGCCGCGCTGGCCCGTGGCTATGACCTGTCGCGTCAGCGCGCCCAGCAGGTCAAGGCGGCGCATTTCGCCGAGTACGACCTGGTTCTGGCCATGGACAAGAGCAACCTGGGCAATTTGCAGGCGTTGCGCCCACACAACGCCAAGGGCGAGCTCGACCTGTTCCTGCGCCGCTATGGCGCGGCCCTGGACGAAGTGCCGGACCCTTACTACGGCGGTGCCGAAGGCTTCGAGCAGGTCCTGGACCTGATCGAGGCGGCGTGCCGTGAGCTGGTCGTGGAAATCAAGGGGCGGTTATGACGGCGCACTGGCAGGAGCGCGTGTCGCTCAAGCCCTACAACACTTTCGGCATCGATGTTAGTGCCCGCTACTTCACCCAGGCCCATGACGACGACGAAGCGCGCCATGCACTGGCCCAGGCCGCCGAGCGCCAGGTGCCGGTGCTGGTCATTGGTGGTGGCAGCAACTTGCTGCTATCCCGCGATGTCGACGCCCTGGTGCTGCACATGGCCAGCCGTGGGCGGCGCCTGCTCAGCGATGACGGTGAGCGCGTGGTGGTCGAAGCCGAGGCCGGCGAGCCCTGGCATCCGTTCGTGCAGTGGAGTCTCGACCAGGGCCTGTGCGGGCTGGAGAACCTCAGCCTGATCCCCGGCACAGTCGGCGCCGCGCCGATGCAGAACGTCGGCGCCTATGGCGTGGAGATCAAGGACGTATTCGCCGGTTTGACCGCGCTGGACCGCGAAACCGGCGAACTGCGTGATTTCTCGCTGGAGGCGTGCGCGTTCGGTTATCGCGACAGCCTGTTCAAGCGCAATCCGGGCCGCTGGCTGATCCTGCGTGTGCGTTTTGCGCTGAGCCGTTCGTTGCAGGCGCACCTGGACTACGGCCCGGTGCGTCAGCGCCTGGCGGAGCAGGGTATCGAGCAGCCCACCGCGCAGGCGATCAGCGATGCGATCTGCAGTATCCGTCGGGAAAAGCTGCCGGACCCGGCTGCGCTGGGTAACGCCGGGAGCTTCTTCAAGAATCCTGTGGTGCCTGCTGCACTGGCCGAGCATATTCGTGCCGAGCATCCTGGCGTGGTGGCTTATCCGCAGGCCGACGGCCAGGTGAAGCTGGCGGCCGGCTGGTTGATCGAGCAGGCGGGGTGGAAGGGTTATCGCGATGGCGATGCTGGTGTGCACCGTTTGCAGTCGCTGGTACTGGTGAACTACGGCCAGGCGAGTGGGGCGCAGTTGCATGGGCTGGCTCGGCGGATCCAGGCGGATATCCTTGAGCGTTTTGGGGTCGAGCTGGAGATGGAGCCGAACCTGTACTGATGGGCTGGCCTGGGCCGGCCCTATCGCGGGGCAAGCCCGCTCCCACGCCATAATCACATGCCTGCTCAGGCGTAGGATGGTGGCGTGGGAGCGGCCGCACCGCCCGGATCACCAGCAGAGCCGCTGCCATCCACCGGCAAAGAAAAAGCCCCGCCAGTTCGCACTGGCGGGGCTTTTTCATTCAGCCGAGGCTATCAACCGTGATGAGGCTTGTGCTCATCGGCGGTCTCCAGCGCTTCAGCAGGGGCGGCTTCGGCAGCGGCCTGGGCGGCAGCGGCGGCGGCTGCTTCGGCTTCACGCTTGCGGCGACGCACTTCACGTGGGTCGTTCGGGGCGCGGCCGTTGGCCAGCATCGCCGAAGGCGCTTCGACCGGGGCCGGTGCTTCCACGGGCGCCTGCTCGGCAACGATCGGCGCAGGCTCGGCGGCAGGTGCTTCAGCCACTTCCGGCTGGGCCTCGACCACTGGCTCGACGACCGCTACAGGCTGCTCGGCTACCGGGGCTTCGACCACGGTGGCTTCGACTATCTGCGGCTGCTCGATTTCACCGGCTTCCACGGCAGGGGCTTGCACCGCCTCGGCGACGACGGCAGGCTGCTCGGCAGGGGCTTCTTCGACCACTGGCTGCGGCGCTACTTCGACCACCGGTTCGATGCTCGGCTCAACGGCGACCACTGGCTCGCTGACCGGTTGCTCGACCACCGGGGCGATGGCGACCTGTTCGGCCACGACCTCGGTGATTTCCACCTGGGTTTCGGCGACAGCGGCGCTGGCGCGCTCGGCCTGCTGGTTGGCTTGGGCTTCGGCATCGGCGCTGATGTTGCTGGTGGCCACGGCGGCGATGACGGCAGTGCCGGCGGCCAGTTCAGCGCCCAGCTCGGTGGCCTGGTGCTGTTGTGGCTGCTGCTCTTCGCCGGCGTCTTCGTCGCCCTCGATCAACTCGCCATTGGCGTTGCGCTGGCGCTCACGACGGTTGCTGCGACGACGCTGGCCACGGGAACGGCGGCGCGGACGCTCGCCATCGGTGCCTTCCTGTTCGTCCTGCAGCAGTTCGTCGTTCGGCAGTTGCTCTTCGGCGAGCTCGGCGGCCTGTTCGACGGCCTGCGCCTCAGGGCGCAGCTGGCGCTCTTCACGCGGAGCGCGTTCTTCGCGTGGCGCACGCTCTTCACGAGGGGCGCGTTCTTCACGCGGGGCACGCTCTTCACGTGGTGCGCGTTCTTCACGCGGTGCACGCTCTTCACGCGGTGCACGCTCTTCACGTGGTGCGCGTTCTTCGCGAGGGGCACGTTCTTCACGTGGTGCACGCTCTTCACGGGCTACACGTTCCTCGCGTGGCGCACGCTCTTCACGTGGGGCGCGTTCTTCACGGGCGGCCGGGGCCGGTGCGGCGTCCAGCGGCTCGCGCAATTCGCGCACGCGCTCTTCGCGGTTGCCACGGCGGTCTTCGCGCGGCTGGCGCTGACGCTCTTCGCGTGGGGCGCGTTCTTCACGCGGTGCACGTTCTTCGCGTGGCTGACGCTCTTCACGCGGGGCGCGCTCGCTGCGTTCTTCACGCGGCTTGCGGTCTTCCTCGCGGCGGCCATTGCGGTTGCGGCTCTGCTGGCGACCGTTGCGGCGCTCTTCGTTGCGTGGCGAACGCTCGGTAGCCGGTTTTTCGGTGGTGACGGCCGGCGCGGCGGCAGGCTCTTCCTTGCCGGCGAACAGGCTGACCAGCGACTTGACCAGGCCCTTGAACAGGCTTGGCTCCGGTACGCTCGGCGCAGGCGCCGCGGGTGCGGCTGGCTGTTCTTCGACGGCGGTTGGTACCGGTGCGTTGGCGCGGGCCGGCGCGGTCTTCACCGCGGCTTCCTGGCGTACCAGGGTGCGGGTGGCGGTCGGCAGCGGCGCTTCTTCGGTCTCGGCCGAGGCGATTTCGTAGCTGGACTGGTTGTTCAGCACGTCTGGGTTGTCGTCGCGCAGGCGCTGGACTTCGAAGTGCGGAGTTTCCAGGTGATCGTTCGGCAGGATGATGATGCGCGCGCGAGTACGCAGTTCGATCTTGGTGATCGAGTTGCGTTTCTCGTTGAGCAGGAAAGCGGCCACCGGGATCGGCACCTGGGCGCGCACCTCGGCGGTGCGGTCCTTCAGGGCTTCTTCCTCGATCAGGCGCAGGATCGCCAGCGACAGCGACTCGACGTCACGGATGATGCCGGTGCCCGAGCAGCGCGGGCAGACGATGCCGCTGCTCTCGCCCAGCGATGGGCGCAGGCGCTGGCGGGACATTTCCAGCAGGCCGAAGCGCGAGATGCGGCCGACCTGCACACGGGCGCGGTCGGCCTCGAGGCATTCGCGCACGCGCTCTTCGACGGCGCGCTGGTTCTTCGCCGGGGTCATGTCGATGAAGTCGATGACGATCAGGCCGCCGATGTCACGCAGACGCAGCTGGCGGGCGATTTCCTCGGCCGCTTCCAGGTTGGTCTGCAGGGCGGTTTCCTCGATGTCGCTGCCTTTGGTGGCGCGCGCCGAGTTGATGTCGATGGACACCAGGGCTTCGGTCGGGTCGATCACGATCGAGCCGCCGGACGGCAGGTCGACCACGCGCTGGAAGGCGGTTTCGATCTGGCTTTCGATCTGGAAGCGGTTGAACAGCGGCACGCTGTCTTCGTACAGCTTGACCTTGCTGGCGTACTGCGGCATCACCTGGCGGATGAAGGTCAGGGCTTCTTCCTGGGCGTCGATGCTGTCGATCAGCACTTCGCCGATGTCCTGGCGCAGGTAGTCGCGGATGGCGCGGATGATGACGTTGCTTTCCTGGTAGATCAGGAACGGCGCGGTACGGTCCAGCGAGGCTTCCTTGATGGCGGTCCACAGCTGCAGCAGGTAGTCGAGGTCCCACTGCATTTCTTCGCTGCTGCGGCCCAGGCCCGCGGTGCGCACGATCAGGCCCATGTCGCCCGGAACGGTCAGGCCGTTCAGCGCTTCACGCAGCTCGTTGCGCTCTTCGCCTTCGATGCGGCGGGAGATGCCGCCAGCGCGCGGGTTGTTGGGCATCAGCACCAGGTAGCGGCCGGCCAGGCTGATGAAGGTAGTCAGGGCGGCGCCTTTGTTGCCTCGCTCTTCCTTCTCGACCTGGACAATGACTTCCTGGCCTTCGCTCAGGACTTCCTTGATGTTGACCCGGCCTTCAGGGGCTTTCTTGAAGTATTCGCGGGAGATTTCCTTCAGCGGCAGGAAGCCGTGACGTTCGGAGCCGAAGTCGACGAAGGCGGCTTCAAGACTGGGCTCGATCCGGGTGATCTTGCCTTTGTAGATGTTGGCCTTTTTCTGCTCACGGGCACCGGACTCGATGTCCAGGTCGTAGAGGCGTTGGCCGTCCACCAGGGCTACACGCAACTCTTCGGGTTGAGTTGCGTTAATCAGCATTCTTTTCATGTTGTACCGTCGGTTTCCGGGCTGCCGGAAACGGCGTTCGGCACACGCGACTTTTCATGATCGGTGCCAAGGTGCGCAAAGGGTGGCGAGCCACCCCCGTGTCTGACGACGTTCGGCACCAGCCGGTTGCCCAGCCTGCCGTTGTCGCGACGACGCGTCCTGTTTTGTGGTGCCAAAAGGCCTGCCGAGCTTTTCGAAGGTTATCCGAATCAATCGAGCGGGCCTGGTGCACTCAGTCAGGAGGAGGAATCAACCGGTCGTCCGTGGATGCCACGAGGGCGTCTGTTCAGGACCTTGCCCGCTCATCGCCCGTTGAGTGGGGCGGTGGGGTCGGGTTCGGTGCCACACGGTCCGAAGGCTGTGCATCTCCACCCTGCACGTATCCCTGAAAATTCGGTGCTGCCGCGCGCTGAATCCGCAACGGGTTGCATTTTTCGCCAGCCCGGTACCGGGCTGGCGCCATGACATATCCAAGGCAGGTATTTCCGAAGCATTCGCCCGAATGCGCGGAAACGACGGTGGCGGGCAGAGGTACGGCGAAAAGAAGCGGGTAAGCAGGTGAAACACCGCACTTGTCGTTTTTTTCCGGTCTTCTCTACACAGCGCTGGTGGCGATTCCAGGCATTTAGTTAAACTGGCGAACGCTCCGTAGGACGGCCTCGCGTCCTCGGAATTGCGATGGTCAGGGCCGGCGTAGAGCCTGATGCCGCTGGCCTGCCGCTTTTGGCGGCGTTCGCGACTATAGCAGTTATGATTAAGTGCTTCAATTCCATAAAAAATTGTTATGATCCCGCCATGACGACCAATACCCCTCCGACTTCCGGCGTTCAGCTGATCGAAGTCGCGCCGGAGCTTGCCGGCCAACGCATCGACAATTTCCTCATCACCGCGCTCAAGGGCGTGCCCAAGACGCTGGTCTACCGCATCCTGCGCAAGGGCGAGGTGCGGGTCAACAAGGGCCGGATCAAGCCTGAGTACAAGCTGCAGGCCGGCGATATCGTGCGGGTGCCGCCGGTGCGCCTGCCAGAGCGTGACGAACCCGCGCCCGTGGCCCAGGGGCTGTTGCAGCGCCTGGAAGCCGCCATCGTCTATGAAGACAAGGCGCTGATCGTGATGAACAAGCCGGCCGGCATTGCCGTGCATGGCGGCAGCGGCCTGAGTTTCGGGGTGATCGAGGCGCTGCGCCAGTTGCGCCCCGACGCCAAGGAGCTGGAGCTGGTGCACCGCCTGGACCGCGACACCTCGGGCCTGTTGATGATCGCCAAGAAGCGCAGCATGCTGCGCCACCTGCATGCCGCGCTGCGCGGCGATGGCGTGGACAAGCGCTACATGGCGCTGGTGCGCGGCCATTGGCCGACCTCGAAGAAACAGGTCAATGCGCCGCTGCAGAAGAGCAACCTGCGCTCCGGCGAACGCATGGTCGAGGTCAATGACGAGGGCAAGGAGGCGCTGACGCTGTTCCGCGTGCTGCGCCGCTTCGGCGAATTCGCCACGATTGTCGAGGCGCGGCCGATCACCGGCCGTACCCATCAGATCCGCGTGCACACCTTGCATGCCGGGCACATGATCGCCGGCGACAGCAAGTACGGCGATGAAGACTTCAGTCGCGAGATTCGCGACCTGGGTGGCAAGCGCCTGTTCCTGCATGCCTACCAGTTGACCGTGCCGCTGCCCGACGGCGGCGAGCTCAAGCTCGAGGCGCCGGTGGACGAGATGTGGGCCAAGACTATCGAGCGGTTGGCGTCCTGAGCCATGAATAAAAGTTATGACCTGCTGGTCTTCGACTGGGATGGCACGCTGGCCGATTCCATCGGGCGCATTGTCGAGGCCATGAACGTGGCCGCCGGGCGTGCCGGGGAGGCCGCCAGCAGCGACGAGGCGATCAAGGGCATCATTGGCCTGGCGCTGGGGGAGGCGATCGCCACCCTGTATCCACATCTTGAGCTGCCGCAGGTGGAAACATTCCGCCAGCATTATGCCGATGTCTACATGGCGCTGGATCAACAGCCGTCGCCACTGTTCGACGGTGTGGTCGAGTCGCTGGAGGCGTTCCGTGCCGAGGGGTATCGTCTGGCGGTGGCCACCGGCAAGGCGCGACGCGGTCTGGATCGGGTGCTCAAGGCCAATGGCTGGGAAAACTACTTCGACATTACCCGGGCGGCCGACGAAACCCGCGGCAAACCGCATCCGCTGATGCTCGAGGAGATTCTCGCCCACTGCCAGGTCGAACCCGGGCGGGCGCTGATGGTCGGAGATTCGGCGTTCGACCTGCAGATGGCCAGCAATGCCGGCATGCATTCGGTCGCCGTGGGCTATGGCGCCATGTCGCTGCAGGCCCTGGCCGAATTTGGCCCGCAAGTGTGCATCGAGCATTTTTCCCAGTTGCGCGAATGGCTGGCCGAGCCTGCGCAGATCAATTTCCAAGGTAGGTGAGCATGACTGACGAGTGGAAGGCGCCCGAGGCCGATGAGGCTGGCGAGGAGCGCAAGAGCTGGAAGCTGCTGGAGAAGACCTTGCTGGCGGGTGTCCAGGAGCAGCGTCGGGCGCGGCGCTGGGGGATCTTCTTCAAGCTGCTGACCTTCGTTTACCTGTTCGGCATCCTGTTCCTGTTCACGCCATTGATGGATGTGGACAAGGCTGCCTCGCGCAGCGGCAGCCATACCGCGCTGGTCGAGGTGCGCGGGGTGATCGCCGATCAGGAGCCTGCTAGCGCCGACAATATCGTCAAGAGCCTGCGCGAGGCGTTCAAGGATCCGAAGACCAAAGCCGTGGTCATGCGCGTCAACAGCCCGGGCGGCAGCCCGGTGCAGGCGGGTTATGTGTACGACGAGATCCGCCGTCTGCGCGCCGAATATCCGGCCATCAAGCTGTACGCGGTGATCGCCGACCTGGGGGCCTCCGGCGCCTACTACATTGCCAGCGCCGCCGACGAGATCTATGCCGACAAGGCCAGCCTGGTCGGCTCCATCGGCGTCACTGCGGCGGGCTACGGCTTTGTCGGCACCATGGACAAGCTGGGCGTGGAGCGGCGCACCTACACGGCGGGCGAACACAAGGCCTTCCTTGATCCGTTCTCGCCACAGAAGCCGGAAGAAACCGCGTTCTGGCAGGGTGTGCTGGATACCACGCACCGTCAGTTTATCGCCATGGTCAAGCAGGGGCGTGGCGAGCGCCTGAAGGACAAGGATCACCCTGAGCTGTTCAGCGGGTTGATCTGGTCGGGCGAGCAGGCCAAGGAGCTGGGGCTGGTGGACGGGCTGGGCAGTGCCAGCTATGTCGCCCGCGAAATCGTCGGCGAGAAGGAACTGGTGGACTTCACTGTGCAGGAGTCGCCGTTCGATCGTTTCTCCAAGCGCATCGGTGCCAGTGTGGCGGAGCGCATGGCGCTGTATATGGGCTTCCAGGGGCCTTCGCTGCGTTGATCTGAAGTCGATTGGGGCCGCTTCGCGGCCCTTTCGCCGGCAAGCCGGCTCCCACAAATTACGCCGCATCCTGTGGGAGCCGGCTTGTCGTAGCGACGAACCGCGGCGAAGCGGCCCCGGTCTCTCAAGGCACCTGCACGCCTTCCTTGTGCAGCATGTCCACCAGCCGAATCAGCGGCAGCCCGATCAGGCTCGTGGCGTCGCAGCCATGGGTGCTCTGGAACAGGCTGACCCCCAAGCCCTCCGCCTTGAAGCTGCCGGCGCAGTCCAGTGGCTGCTCGGTCGTCACGTAGCGCTCCACGCGCTCTCGATCCAGCTCGCGCATCGTCACGGTAAACAGCACGCAATCGACCTGGCAGTGGCCGGTGGCGCTGTTCAGCAGTGCCAGCCCGGTGAGGAAGGTGACCTGCTGCCCGCTGGCCTCCAGCAACTGCTCGCAGGCGCGTTCGAAGGTGTGGGGCTTGCCGAGGATCTGCTCGCCCAGCACCGCCACCTGGTCGGAGCCGATGATCAGGTGATCGGGGTGACTGGCGGCCAGGGCTTCGGCCTTCTGTCGGGCCAGGCGGCGCACCAGCTCGACGGCGGGCTCGCCATCGAGGCGTCGTTCGTCAAGGTCGGGGCTCGCCCAGGTGAAGGGCAGGCGCAGGCGGGTGAGCAGTTCGCGGCGGTAGGGCGAGCTGGAAGCCAGTAACAAGGGAAGCATGGTAGACTCCTGGGCAATTGCCCCGAATTCTAACATGCGAGATGGCACCTAATTTCCTTTGACAGGGAGGGGGTGCATCCCTAGAATGCTGCGCCTATGTTGAATGACCCGATTCCACCTCACGTTGACCCGCGCAAATTGGCTGATCGTGGCGTAACCCTCGAAGGTTCGCTGCAACTCGCTGATTTGGAAAGACTCTGCGACCCGCTTTCCGACAATGTCGGTACGGTGCAGGCGAAGTTCGATTTTGAACGAGATGAGCAGCACGTGGTGGTTATCCACAGCGCGCTGGATGTCGAAGTCAAGATGGTTTGCCAGCGTTGTCTTGAGCTGGTCACCCTGCCGATCCATAGCGAATGTACGTACGCTGTGGTGAAGGAGGGTGCGAACACCCAGTCGTTGCCGAAAGGCTATGACGTGCTGGAACTGGGCGAAGATCCATTGGATCTGCAGGCACTGGTCGAGGAAGAGCTTTTGCTTGCCCTGCCAATCGTGCCTGCTCATCATCCGGAAGAATGCCAGCAGCCGGCGGGACTCGATGAGCCCGAGCCGAGCAAGGACGAGGTATCGCGGTCCAACCCGTTCAGTGTATTGGCGCAGTTAAAGCGTGACCCAAACGTTTAGGAGTTAATCAATTATGGCTGTTCAGCAGAACAAAAAATCCCGCTCTGCCCGTGACATGCGCCGTTCGCACGACGCCCTGTCGGCAGAAGCTCTGTCGGTAGAGAAGAGCACCGGTGAAGTACACCTGCGTCACCACGTTTCGCCAGAAGGCGTATACCGTGGTCGCAAAGTGATCGACAAGGGCGCTGACGAGTAATCCTTGTCCGCTCAGATCATCGCGATCGACGCAATGGGCGGGGACTTCGGTCCCCGCAGCATTGTCCAGGCTAGCATTGCCTGCCTATCGGCTACCCCCTCGCTGCACCTGACCCTCGTCGGTCAACCCTCCCTCCTTGAAGATCTTGTCGGCGGCCTCGCGGCTGCGGATCGCGCACGCCTGCAGATTGTCGCGGCCAGCGAAGTGATCGGCATGGACGAGCGGCCATCGCAGGCGTTGCGGGGCAAGCCGGACTCGTCGATGCGCATCGCCCTCGAACTGGTGCGTGATGGCAAGGCCCAGGCCTGCGTAAGTGCCGGCAATACCGGCGCGCTCATGGCCTTGTCGCGCTTTGTGCTCAAGACCCTGCCCGGTATCGATCGTCCGGCGATGGTGGCGGCGATTCCGACGCAGGCCGGCTACTGCCAGCTGCTTGACCTCGGCGCCAACGTCGACTGCAGCGCGGAAAACCTCTACCAGTTCGCTGTGATGGGCTCGGTGGCCGCCCAGGCTCTGGGCGTGCATCGGCCGCGGGTGGCGCTGCTCAATATCGGTACCGAGGACATCAAGGGCAACCAGCAGGTCAAGCTGGCCGCCAGCCTGTTGCAGAACGCCCGGGGGCTGAACTACATCGGCTTCGTCGAGGGTGACGGGTTGTACCGGGGCGAGGCGGACGTGGTGGTGTGCGATGGTTTCGTCGGCAATATCCTGCTCAAGTCCAGCGAGGGTCTGGCGACCATGATCGGTGCCCGCATCGAGGCGCTGTTCCGTGGCGGGGTGTTGGCGCGAGCCGCAGGTGCCCTGGCCATGCCGCTGCTCAAGCGCCTGCAGGCCGACCTTGCGCCTGCGCGGCACAATGGTGCGAGTTTCCTGGGGTTGCAGGGCATCGTCATCAAGAGCCATGGCTCGGCGGGCGTGCAGGGTTTGCAGAGCGCGATCCAGCGAGCGCTGATCGAGATCCAGGAAAACCTGCCGCAGCGCCTGCACGGGCGTCTTGAAGACTTGTTGCCCTGAGCTGCGCGATGAGGTCATTACTGGAAATGCAAAGCTTTTGGGCATACCGCCCATGAAGTGCTTAAATGTGACCGCTTGGTCCGCCGCTCCATCCAAGCTTTCAGATTGCGCGTCTGGCCCGCGGCCTGGCGCACCCTATCCGACGACAAGATCATAAGGGCTTGTTCAATGTCTGCATCCCTCGCATTCGTCTTTCCTGGTCAAGGTTCCCAGTCGCTGGGCATGCTCAAAGAGCTGGGCGCCGAAAAACCGGTAATCGTCGAGACCTTCAAGGAAGCGTCCGAGGCCCTGGGCTACGACCTGTGGAAACTGGTCCAGGAAGGCCCGGAAGAACAACTCAACCAGACCGACAAGACCCAGCCGGCCATCCTGACCGCCTCCATCGCCTTGTGGCGCCTGTGGCTGGAGGAGGGTGGCGCGCAGCCGGCTTTCGTCGCCGGGCACAGCCTGGGTGAATACAGCGCCCTGGTCGCCGCTGGCAGCCTGTCGCTGAAAGATGCCGTGCGCCTGGTCGAGCGCCGTGGCCAACTGATGCAGGAGGCCGTACCTGCCGGCCATGGTGCCATGGCCGCCATCCTTGGCCTGGACGACGCCGTGGTGGTCGAGATTTGCGCCGAAGCCGCCGAAGACGAAGTGGTCAGCGCGGTGAACTTCAACTCGCCGGGCCAGGTGGTCATCGCCGGCAACAAGGCTGCGGTCGATCGTGCCATCGAGCTGTGCAAGGCCAAGGGCGCCAAGCGTGCCCTGCCATTGGCGGTCAGCGTGCCATCGCACTGCGCCCTGATGAAGCCGGCCGCCGAGCGTTTCGCCGAGGCCGTCAATGCCATCGAATGGAAAGCGCCGCAGATACCGGTGGTGCAGAACGTCACCGCAGCCATCGCCGCCGACCTCGATGCCCTCAAACAGGACCTGCTGGCGCAGCTGTACCAGCCGGTACGCTGGGTCGAGTGCGTGCAGGCGCTGGCCGAGCGCGGTGCGGTGAACCTGGTCGAATGCGGCCCGGGCAAGGTCCTGGCTGGCCTGAACAAGCGTTGCGCCGACGGCGTGACCACCTACAACCTCAACACCCCAGACGCTGTCGCCGCCACCCGTGCGGCGCTGGCCTGAATTCGGAGAAGCTTGCATGAGCCTGCAAGGTAAAGTTGCACTGGTCACCGGCGCCAGCCGTGGTATCGGCCAGGCCATCGCCCTCGAGCTGGGCCGCCAGGGCGCAACCGTGATCGGTACCGCCACCACCGCTTCTGGTGCCGAGCGTATCGCCGCCACCCTGAAGGAGCACGGCATCAACGGCACCGGCCTTGAGCTGAACGTCACCAGTGCCGAGTCCGTGGAGGCAGTGCTGGGCGCCATCGGCGAGCAGTTCGGCGCGCCGGCCATCCTGGTCAACAACGCCGGTATCACCCGCGATAACCTGATGCTGCGCATGAAGGATGATGAGTGGTTCGATGTGATCGACACCAACCTCAACAGCCTCTACCGTCTGTCCAAGGGCGTGCTGCGCGGCATGACCAAGGCGCGTTGGGGTCGTATCATCAGCATCGGTTCGGTGGTGGGTGCCATGGGCAACGCCGGCCAGGCCAACTACGCCGCCGCCAAGGCCGGCCTGGAAGGCTTCAGCCGGGCCCTGGCTCGTGAAGTGGGCTCGCGTGGCATCACCGTCAACTCGGTGACCCCGGGCTTCATCGACACCGACATGACCCGTGAGCTGCCAGAAGCGCAGCGCGAGGCCCTGCAGAAGGAAATTCCGCTGGGCCGCCTGGGCCAGGCCGAGGAGATCGCGAAAGTGGTTTCCTTCCTGGCTTCCGACGGCGCAGCCTATGTCACCGGCGCCACCGTGCCGGTGAACGGCGGGATGTACATGTAAAACCGCAACTCAATGTGACGGATTGCTTCAAAAAAGAGTCATACTCCGAGCCTAAAATCCGTTATAAAGCTGCAACCAGATTCCGGGCAGAGGGCCCGGTGACTTGGTGGAAGGCGCGTTACGCTTGAAAAGCAGGCGTCTTCCTATAAACTTGGTCACCGGCCAGCTGCCTGACATATGTCCATTAGGAGTGAAAACTAGGTATGAGCACCATCGAAGAACGCGTCAAGAAAATCGTCGCCGAGCAACTGGGCGTCAAGGCTGAGGAAGTCAAGAACGAATCTTCCTTCGTTGAGGACCTGGGTGCCGATTCGCTTGACACTGTTGAGCTGGTGATGGCTCTGGAAGAGGAATTCGAGACCGAAATCCCTGACGAAGAAGCCGAGAAGATCACTACCGTTCAAGCTGCTATCGACTACGTCAACGCCCACCAGGCCTAAGACGCTGTAGTCGACGCTTCTTGTCGGGAAAAACCGCACTGCCTTTGCCGGCGTGCGGTTTTTTCTTTGCGAGAGCCGGGGTTTGCTGCCATTCCATTCGCCATGGCAAGTGCACTGGCAAGAGACTCTGTTATTTGGAAATGAGGAGAGTACTGTGTCGCGTAGACGCGTCGTGGTCACTGGTATGGGTATGCTGTCGCCACTGGGTACCGATGTACCGAGCACCTGGCAGGGCATTCTGGCTGGCCGCAGTGGCATTGGTCCGATCGAGCATACGGATCTGTCTGCCTACTCCACCCGTTTTGGCGGCTCGGTGAAGGGCTTCGAAGTCGAGCAGTACCTGTCGGCCAAAGAGGCCCGCAAGCTCGACCTGTTCATTCAGTACGGCCTGGCGGCCGGCTTCCAGGCGGTGCGCAATGCCGGGCTGGAAGTCACCGATGCCAACCGTGAGCGCATCGGCGTGGCCATGGGTTCGGGGATCGGCGGGCTGACCAACATCGAGGAAACCAGCCGTACCCTGCATGAGCAGGGGCCGCGGCGGATTTCGCCGTTCTTCGTGCCGGGCTCGATCATCAACATGATCTCCGGCTTCCTGTCGATCCACCTGGGTCTGCAGGGGCCGAACTATGCAATCGCCACTGCCTGCACCACAGGCACCCACTGCATCGGCATGGCCGCGCGCAACATCGCCTACGGCGAAGCCGACGTGATGATCGCCGGTGGCGCCGAGATGGCCGCCTGCGGCCTGGGCATGGGCGGCTTCGGTGCTTCCCGTGCGCTGTCCACCCGCAACGACGAGCCGGCCCGTGCCAGCCGTCCCTGGGACAAGGGGCGTGACGGCTTTGTGCTGTCCGATGGTGCCGGCGCCCTGGTGCTCGAAGAGCTGGAGCATGCCAAGGCTCGTGGCGCGACCATCTACGCCGAGCTGGTCGGTTTCGGCATGAGCGGTGACGCCTACCACATGACCTCGCCGCCCGATTCCGGCGAAGGCGCCGCTCGCTGCATGGCCAATGCCCTGCGTGATGCTGGCATCCAGCCTGAGGACGTCAGCTACATCAACGCCCACGGCACCTCGACGCCGGCTGGCGACGTGGCCGAAGTGGCCGCGATCAAGCGGGTGTTCGGCGAGCATGCCTACAAGCTGGCAGTGAGTTCGACCAAGTCGATGACTGGCCACCTGCTCGGCGCTGCCGGTGCGGTAGAGGCGATCTTCAGCGTCCTGGCGATCAACAGCCAGATGGCGCCGCCGACCATCAACCTGGACGAACCGGACGAAGGTTGCGACCTGGACTTCGTGCCGCACCAGGCGCGCAGCATGCCGATCGATGTGGTGCTGTCCAACTCCTTCGGCTTTGGCGGGACCAACGGTTCGCTGGTGTTCCGCCGGTTCGCCGGCTGATGCTCAGCTGGGTCGATGGCCAGGACGCGGCTGCGGTCAATCTGCAGAACCGTGGCCTGGCCTACGGCGATGGTCTGTTCGAGACCATCGCCGTGCGCGGCGGCAGGCCCAGCCTGCTCGCGCAGCATGTCGACCGCCTGGCGCTGGGTTGCCAGCGCCTGGCGATCGAGGCCGACCTGACGCTGGTTCGCAATGAACTGTTGCAATTCGCCCGGCAACTGAGCGAAGGCGTCGCCAAGCTGATCCTGACCCGCGGCGACAGCCAGCGCGGCTATGCCCTGCTGGCTGGTGCGCAGGCGCGGCGTATCCTGCAAGGCGGCCCCTTGCCGGCCTATCCGACGCAGCATGCCGAGGTCGGCGTGCGGCTGTTCCCCTGTGAGACGCGCCTTGCGGAACAACCGCTGCTGGCCGGGCTCAAACACCTCAACCGCCTCGAGCAGGTGCTGGCCCGTGCCGAATGGCAGGACAGCGCGTTTGCCGAAGGCTTGATGCGTGACGCCCAAGGGCGGGTGATCGAAGGGGTGTACAGCAACCTGTTCCTGGTGCGTGATGGCGTACTGTTCACCGCCGACCTGAGCCGTTGTGGCGTGGCCGGGGTGATGCGTGCGGCATTGCTGGAACAGGCCGCGCTGCTGGGGATTCCCACGCAGGTGCGCGACCTTCCGTTCGAGGCGCTGCAGCAGGCTGACGAAGTATTCCTCTGCAACAGTGTCTATGGCGTCTGGCCCGTGCGTGAATTCGCCGCGCTGAACTGGCCGGCAGGGCCGCTCACCCGTAAACTGCAGGCCGTTGCCCGTACGTTACTGGATACCTGATTCGTGAGACGCAAATTCCTGCTGCTGCTGGAAATGAGCTTGATCCTCGCCGGCCTGGCACTTGGCTGGGCTGCCTGGAAGGTCAACTCGGTCCTGGAGCAGCCGCTGCAAGTGGCACAGGAGCGCATGCTCGACGTGCCCAATGGCACGACGCCAAACCGTATGTTCTACCGGATGCAGGGCGAAGGCCTGCTTGATGACCCGCTGTGGCTGCGCCTGTACTGGCGTTTCAACATGTCCGGCACGGCGTTGCACACCGGTGAATACCGCCTGACCCCGGGCATGACCGTGGGGCAGTTGTTCGATGCCTGGAAGCGTGGCGATGTGGTGCAGTACAACCTCACCCTGGTCGAGGGCTGGACCTTCCGCCAGGTGCGCGCCGCGGTGGCGAAGCATGAAAAGCTCAAGCACACTCTTGAAGGCCTGTCCGATACCGAGGTGATGGACAAGCTTGGCCATACCGGCGTGTTCCCCGAGGGCCGTTTCTTCCCTGACACCTATCGCTTCGTGCGCGGCATGAGCGATGTCGAGTTGTTGCAGCAGGCCTACATGCGCCTGGACGAAGTGCTGGCCAAGGAGTGGGCCGAGCGCAGCACCGACCTGCCGTATCGCGACCCGTACCAGGCGCTGATCATGGCCTCGCTGGTGGAGAAGGAAACCGGCATTCCCCAGGAGCGTGGGCAGATCGCTGGCGTGTTCGTACGGCGCATGCGCCTGGGCATGATGTTGCAAACCGACCCGACCGTGATCTACGGCATGGGCGAGCGCTACAACGGCAAAATCACCCGCGCCGACCTGCGTGAGCCGACGCCCTACAACACCTACACCATGACCGGTCTGCCGCCGACGCCGATCGCCATGGTCGGGCGCGAGGCAATCCACGCCGCGCTGAACCCAAGCGATGGCTCGAGTTTGTACTTCGTCGCCCGTGGCGACGGCAGCCATGTGTTCTCCGATGACCTGGACGATCACAACAGCGCGGTGCGTGAGTTCCAGATCAAGCGGCGGGCGGATTACCGTTCGAGCCCTGCGCCGCAGGCCGAACCGACGACGCCCGAACCGCAGACGATTCCTGACGCGGCCCCTGCGCCCGCACCTGAAAGCGACGCGCCGGCCCCCACCGATGAATCCGCGCCGGCTGATACGTCGGTGCCAGTAGACCCTAAGGAACGCTCGTGAGCGGCTTGTTTATCACCCTGGAAGGCCCCGAAGGCGCGGGCAAGAGCACCAATCGTGAGTATCTGGCGGCGCGCCTGCGCGAGCAGGGCGTCGATGTGGTCATGACCCGCGAACCCGGCGGCACGCCGTTGGCCGAGCGCATCCGCGAACTGCTGCTGGCGCCGAGCGAGGAGCGCATGGCAGTCGACACCGAGCTGCTGCTGATGTTCGCCGCTCGCGCCCAGCACCTGGCCGAAGTGATCCGCCCGGCGCTGGCCCGTGGTGCCGTGGTGCTGTGCGATCGGTTCACCGACGCCACCTACGCCTACCAGGGCGGCGGCCGCGGTCTTTCGGTAGAGCGCATCGCCATCCTGGAGAGCTTTGTGCAGGGCGAGCTGCGCCCGGACCTCACCCTGGTCTTCGACTTGCCCGTGGAGGTCGGTCTGGCCCGTGCTGCGGCCCGTGGCCGGCTGGATCGCTTCGAGCAGGAGGGCCAGGCCTTCTTCGAGGCGGTGCGCCAGGCCTACCTGCAGCGCGCAGGCCAGCAGCCACAGCGCTATCGCCTGCTGGACGCCGCGCAGCCCTTGAGCGCGGTGCAGCAGGCCATCGACGCCCTGGTGCCGGGCATCCTGGAGCGTTGCCGTGGCTGAGGCCTACCCCTGGCAGCAGGCGCTCTGGCTGCAATTGGCCGGGCGTGCCCGGCACGCCCACGCCTACCTGCTGCACGGCCCCCAGGGCATCGGCAAACGGGCCCTGGCCGAACGCCTGATGGCGCGGCTGTTGTGCCAGCAGCCACAGGGCCTGGATGCCTGCGGCCAGTGCAAGTCGTGCCTGTTGCTCAAGGCCGGCAGCCACCCGGACAACTTCGTGCTGGAGCCGGAGGAGGCCGACAAGCCAATCAAGATCGACCAGGTGCGTGAACTGGTGTCGTTCGTGGTGCAGACCGCCCAGCAGGGTGGGCGCAAGGTGGTGCTGATCGAGCCGGTGGAGGCGATGAACATCAATGCCTCCAACGCCTTGCTCAAAAGCCTGGAGGAGCCCTCCGGCGACACCGTGCTGTTGCTGGTCAGCCATCAGCCCAGCCGCCTGCTGCCGACCATCAAGAGTCGCTGCCAGCAGGTCGCCTGCCCGCAGCCAAGCCTGGAACAGAGCCGCGCCTGGCTGGCCGGCGCGCTCGAAGGCAGCGATGAGCAGGAGCGCGAAGAGCTGCTGACCCTGGCCGCGGGTTCGCCGCTGATGGCGGTCAGCCTGCAGGCCCAGGGCGTGCGTGAGCAGCGGGCGCTGGTTACCGAGGGGGTGAAGAAGCTGCTCAAGCAGCAGCAGTCGCCTACCCAACTGGCCGAAGCCTGGAACGCGGTGCCCCTGTTGCTGCTGTTCGACTGGTTCTGCGACTGGTCGCACCTGATCCTGCGTTATCAGTTGACCCAGGACGAAGAGGGTTTAGGCTTGCCCGATATGCGCAAGGTGTTGCAGTACCTGGCGCAGAAGAGCCGTCAGGCCAAGGTGTTGGAGGTCCAGGCGTGGATTCTCGAGCAGCGCCAGAAGGTGCTGGGCAAGGCCAACCTCAATCGTGTACTGCTGCTCGAAGCGTTGCTCGCCCACTGGGTGCAGCTGCCGGGCATGCGTTGATTCCCACCGTTTCCTAATGTGTGTCGTGTTCCCATGCTCGTAGATTCCCATTGCCACCTCGACCGTCTCGATCTCAGTGCCCATCAGGGTTCCCTCGACGCCGCCCTGCAGGCGGCCCGCGAGCGTGGGGTGGGGCATTTCCTGTGCATTGGCGTCAGTGCCGAGAATGCCGGTGCGGTCAAGGCGTTGAGCGAGCGTTACGCCGATGTCGATTGCTCGGTGGGCGTGCACCCGCTCGACCTGGCGCCCGGTGAGACGCCGGCCCTGGAGTGGCTGTTGCGTGAACTGGCCCACCCGCACGTGGTGGCCATTGGCGAAACGGGCCTGGATTACCACTACGAGCCGGAAGCCGCCGAATTGCAGCAGGCTTCGTTCCGCCTGCACCTGGAAGCCTCCCGGCAGACCGGCAAGCCGGTCATCGTGCATACCCGTGCGGCGCGTGAGGACACCCTGGCGCTGCTGCGCGAGGCCAGCCTGCCCCAGGCCGGCGTGCTGCACTGCTTCACCGAGGACTGGCCGATGGCCAAGGCCGCGCTGGACCTGGGCTATTACATCTCGTTGTCCGGCATCGTCACCTTCCGCAATGCCGATGCCCTGCGCGAGGTGGCCCGGCAGGTGCCGGTGGACCGCCTGCTGGTGGAAACCGACTCGCCGTACCTGGCGCCCATCCCGCACCGCGGCAAACCGAACCTGCCGCAGTATGTGCGGGAAGTGGCCGAGTACGTGGCGTCGTTGCGCGGTGTGAGCTACGAGCAATTGGCCGCGCAGACCACGGGGAATTTCAAGCGCTTGTTCCCGCTGGCGCGGGTGGCCTGAGGCCTCTGCGCAGCCCCCCAAGCTTGAGGCCCGGACAAAAAAAACCCGGGTTCTGGGGGGGAATCCGGGTTAAGACCATTAGGAGTAAAACAAAGGTACACGGTCCCTGGGCACCTTTATCGGCGCGCCACTTGGGGGGGATGTGCCGCGCCAACACTTCAAGTATTGGCCAGGATTGGCGTGCTGCCAGCGGCTGCTGATCGTTTTTTAAACAGATTTGGAATACGTAGGCAGCGCCTTGCGCGATCAATGCATTGCCAATTGGCGGATCTGGCACAGTACTTCGTCGATCAGGCGCTGGTCAGTATAGAAATGTGGGGAAAATCGCACGCCAGGGCCTCGCAGGGCGCAAATTACCCCGTTATTGCTCAGGGCTCGATAAATGTCGACGTTGGCCTGGCCGTCAATGCTGAAGTTGACTATCCCTGCCCGACGTGAAGGGTCAGCAGGGCTGTGCACCTGCACGCCGGGGATCGCCAGTAAACCTTGATGCAGTTGCTCGACCCGCAGTTCCAACTGTTCGGCGACCAGCGCCATGCCCACGTCTTCCAGCAGTGACAGGCTGGCTTCCAGTGCGCAGGCGCCGAGCATGTTCGGGCTGCCGCATTCGAAGCGCCGCGCGCTGCGTGCCGGTTGCCACTCGCGGCGCTCGAAGTCGCCGAGGTGTTCCAGCATGTGCCAGCCGTAGGCGTGCAGTTTCAACTGCCTGCGCAGTTCGCTACGGCAATAGAACACGCCTAGCCCCTCTGGGCCGAGCATCCACTTGTGGCCGTCGGCCATGGCGAAGTCGCACTGATAACGCTGTACATCGAAGGGCAGGGCGCCCACCTGCTGGATGGCGTCTATGCAGAACAGCACGCCGCGCTGACGGCAGGCGACGCCGAGGCGCGCCAGGTCCAAGCGCAAGCCGCTGGCGAACTGCACGGCGCTGACCGAGAGCAGTCGCGCCCGTGGGCCGCAGGCGGCGAGCAGCGCCGCTTCCGGATCGGCGCCGGCCAGGTTCGCCTCAACGACCTCGACGCCATGGTTGGCCAGCGCTTGCCAGACCACGCGGTTGGAGGGGAACTCCTCGTCGCTGATGACGACCTGGTCGCCGGGCTGCCAGTCCAGGCCGAACGCCACCAGCGACAGCGCCTGGGAGGTGTTGCCCACCAGGGCGATATCGCCGCTGGTGGGGGCATTGAGCAGGCGTGCCAGGCGTTCGCGCAGGCGTCGTTCGGTGGCCAGCCAGGCCGGATAAGCGCTGGCACCCAGGCGTACATTGTCACGGGCGAAGCTCGCCACGGCCTCGGCGGCCCGGCGTGGCCAGGGGGCTATTGCCGCGTGGTTCAGGTAACACAGGCCCGGCGCCTGCTCGAACTCATCAAGAAACACAGACATGGTTGGAAGATCCGTGCATTTTGCCGCCAGTTAGGCATAATAATCCGCTTCGATTGTCATCCCAGTCCTTCTTATGCAGAAAGAACCTCGCAAGGTCCGTGAGTTTCGCCGTCGCGAACAAGAGATCCTCGACACGGCGCTCAAGCTGTTTCTCGAACAAGGTGAAGACAGTGTCACCGTCGAGATGATCGCCGACGCCGTGGGTATCGGCAAAGGCACGATCTACAAGCACTTCAAGTCCAAGGCGGAGATCTACCTGCGCCTGATGCTCGACTACGAGCGCGACCTGAACGCGCTGCTGCACTCGGCTGACGTCGACCGCGACAAGGAAGCCCTGTCGCGCGCCTACTTCGAGTTCCGCATGCGTGACCCGCAGCGTTACCGGCTGTTCGACCGCCTGGAAGAAAAGGTGGTCAAGGGCAACCAGGTGCCGGAAATGGTCGAGCAGTTGCACAGCATCCGTGCCTCCAACTTCGACCGCCTCACGCAATTGATCAAGGGGCGCATCAGCGAGGGCAAGCTCGAGGACGTACCGCCTTACTTCCATTATTGCGCGGCCTGGGCCTTGGTCCATGGCGCCGTGGCGCTGTATCACTCGCCGTTCTGGAGCAATGTGCTCGAGGACCAGGAAGGCTTCTTCCAGTTCCTCATGGACATCGGCGTGCGCATGGGCAACAAGCGCAAGCGCGATCCGGAAGGCGCGAACTAAAGCCCTCGCAAGATGCCTGTCGACCTTCGCCAGGCATCCTCGCTTCAAGGCTTCGACAGGAAGGCTTGCAAAAACCTGATTTTTGAGTCAGGTTTTGCCGGCCCGATTCATCCATGCCGGAGTCATCCATGATCGTCGATCGTCAAGGCAGGCGCTTTCGCAACCTGCGCGTCAGCCTGACTGCTGCCTGCAACTATGCCTGCACCTACTGCGTGCCTGACGGCAAGCGCCTGGTGGCGGCGCAGGACGAGCTCACGGCGGATGCCCTGGCCCGGGGCGTGGCGTACCTGGTCGAGGCGGCCGGGGTGGAGCGGCTGCGCATCACCGGTGGCGAGCCGCTGGTGAGCCCACGTCTGGAGGCCTTCCTCGGCGCGGTGGCCGGGCTGGGCCTCGAGGACATCAGCCTGACCACCAACGGCCAGTTGCTCGCCCGCAAGCTCCCGCTGCTGCGCGACGCAGGTATCCGCCGACTCAACGTCTCGCTCGACACCCTCGATGCCACGGCCTTTCGCCGCATCGCCCGGGGCGGCGACCTGGCCAGCGTGCTGACGGGCATGGCCCAGGCCAGTGACGCGGGGATGGCGATCAAGGTCAACATGGTGCCCATGCGCGGGCAGAACCTCGACCAGGTGCTGCCGCTGCTCGACTATTGCCTTGAGCGCGGCTACGAGCTGCGTTTCATCGAGCTGATGCGCATGGGCCACCTGGCGCGTGATGGCAACGCCTTCCTGCAGCAGTTCGTAGGCCTGGAGCAACTGCTGGCGCTGATCGGGCAGTCCCATGCCTATGAACAGGCGCCACGCCCGTTGGATGCCACGGCCTTGCGCTATCGCATTCCCGGCAAAGGTCATTTCGGGGTGATCGCCAACGAGAGCGTGCCATTCTGCCGCAGTTGTTCGCGCCTGCGCCTGTCGTCCACCGGCTGGCTGCATGGTTGCCTGTCGTCGAGTAACCGTCATTTTCTCGGGGACCTGCTCGACAAGCCCCGTCATCAAGCGCTTCCGGCATTGCAGCGGCTACTGGTGAAGGCCCTGGCGGACAAGCAGGATGTGGCATTTTCCGGCGATGTGATGGTGATGAAGGTGATCGGCGGCTGACTCTGGCGCAAAAGCTGCATCCTGCGGCTATTCGCCGGTTTTTCGTCACCGGTTTCTGGAGGAAAGATGCGTAGCCTGGTCTTGCTGCTGGCGCTGATGGCGTTGGGCGGCTGCATGAATGTCAGCGATATGGGCGAGGGCGTCCGTTACCACATGAGTGATGCGGGCCTGCTGGATCACAGCGACACCACCCGTACCCTGTCGATCCGCTTGCAGCCGGACTCGTTCATCTTCATCGGCCAGGGCGCCTTCGTGCCACCGGGCAAGGGGCCGGTGCCACGGCAGAACGCAGTGGCCGAGGAGGCCTTCAAGAGTTTCGTCGAGTACTTCCCGCTGGTGCGCCGTGCCCAAGGCCCGCTGGGGCTGGAGGACGCGATCGCCGAGGCCCGTTCGGTCGGCGCCGATTACGTGCTGTACACCCGTTTCGCCCGTACCGACGACCGTATCGGCAACGGTGACGAATGGTATGACGAGCAGGCCGTCGACCGCTTGGGCTGGGACCGTGGCGTGGTACAGATGATGTTGATCGAGACCAGCACCCGTTACCTGATCGATACGGCGCGGATCAAGAGCCGCGGCGGTTTGTTGACGTTCCACGACAACACGCCACAGGATTTGCTTGCCGCGCCAATGCGCGAGTACGCTCGTAGCCTCCTGGGCATGAGCAACTGAGCGAGCACGTCATGAGCGATTCCGGCAAGGCCAGCGATCTGCTGGCGCAGATCCCCGCGCACAAGGGGCTGCCCCCGGTGCACCTGTGGAACCCGGATTTCTGCGGCGACATCGACATGCGCATCGCGCGTGACGGCACCTGGTACTACCTGGGCACGCAGATTGGCCGCAAGCCCATGGTGCGGCTGTTCTCCACCATCATTCGCCGCGATGGCGACGACTACTTCCTGGTCACGCCGGTGGAGAAGGTCGGTATCACGGTGGATGACGCGCCGTTCGTGGCTGTGCTGCTCGATGTGCAGGGCAGTGGCGAGCAGCAGGTATTGCGCTTCACCAGCAACGTCGAGGATCAGGTCGAGGCCGGGCCGGACCATCCGCTGCGGGTCGAACTCGATCCGGTCACCCAAGAGCCTTCGCCCTATGTGCTGATGCGCGGCAATCTCGAGGCGCTGGTCCATCGCAACGTGTTCTACCAGCTGGTGGAACTGGCGGTGCCACGCGAGATCGAGGGGGAGCAATGGCTTGGGGTTTGGAGCCGGGGTACGTTCTATCCGATTGGGCGTGCTGCCTGACGATGGCGTTGTCGGGGCCGCCCAGCCCCATTGATGCGCGTTCTTGCTCTTGACCGGCCGGACCCTATACTCCAAGTCCCCAAGAACAACAGCAAGGAGCCCGGGCCATGTCACTGGAAAAGCAAGGTAGTTGCCTGTGCGGCAAAACCCGACTGAGTGTCACGCTCGAGAATAACCATGTCAGCGCTTGCCATTGCAGCATGTGCCGCAAATGGACCGGCGGCCCGCTGCTGGCAGTGCAATGCACCGAGCCCCCAGCCATCGAAGGCCCGGCCCCCATCGCCTATGACTCCTCTCCCTGGGCCCAGCGCGGCTTCTGCGGCCAGTGCGGCACGCATCTGTTCTACCGCCTGAAAGAGAGCGACATGTACGTCGTACCGGTCGGCCTGCTTGATGGCGAGGGTGACTGGAGCTTCACCGAGCAGATATTCGTCGACGAACAGCCCGCCTGGTATTGCTTCAAGAACGAGACCCGGCACCTCACCGGTCAACAGGTGTTCGACCAGTTCGCCCCCACCTGACCCGACTCGTCTTGCCAAACCTGCGCATTCCTGAGAAAACGGCGGCCACGAAAAACCGCTTCGAGGAACCTGCCATGAGCAGTGAGCTGCACGTCATCGATCTACAGGAAGGCGACGGCAAGGCCGTGGTCAAGGGTGCGCTGATCACCACCCAGTACCGTGGCACCCTGGCTGACGGCCGTGAATTCGATTCTTCCTGGGCACGCGGCAAGCCGTTTCAGTGCGTCATCGGTACCGGCCGGGTGATCAAGGGCTGGGACCAGGGCCTGATGGGCATGCGCGTGGGTGGCAAGCGCAAGCTGCAGGTACCGGCGCACCTGGGCTATGGTGAACGTTCGGTCGGTGCGATTCCGCCGAATTCGGACCTTACGTTCGAGATCGAATTGCTGGAAGTGCTGACCCGCGACGACTGAACCGCCTGTAATACTTCAGCAACACCGATGCGCTAAGGTGCTGATTGTCCAAGGAAGGTATGTGCAGTCATGGAGGAACCAAACGGGCCGCAGGCACTCTGAGCCTCACTCGCTGCCAAGGATGGCAATCACGACAGGGACATGTGGCGGGGCAACCCGATATCCAGTGCCACATAGAGCCCGCCCTGTATGAAGCTGCCAGCCTTCCTTCGCCGTCGCCGCCACTTGCTGTTGAGCCTGACGCTCGTCGCCGCCGCCGTGCCGCTGGCCCTGGATGTGGTCGAAAGCCGGGCGCAACCGGTCGACGGGACCCAGACCCTGGTGTTCCTGCGTCACGCCGAGAAACCCGGCGAGGGTCTCGGGCAGTTGAACTGCCAGGGCTTGAACCGGGCCCTGGACCTGGCCACCCTGTTGCCCGAGCGTTTCGGTGATGCCGACTACGTCTTCGCCGCCAACCCTTCACGAGGTGTCGAGGAGGGCAGCCAGGATGAGCGCTACAGTTATATCCGCCCGCTGATGACCATCAGCCCCGCCGCCATCCGCCTCGGTTTGCCGGTCAACATCGACTACGGCGCCAATGACACAGCCGCGCTGGCCGATGAACTGCTCAGTGACAAGTACCGCAATGCGACGGTCTACACGGCCTGGTCACGGGGGTATCTGCCGGAGCTGATCAACACCGTGGCCGGCAAGGCCCTGGGCGAAGACCGGGTGCTCACCGAGGACTGGCATCGCGACGATTTCGACTCCCTGTACGTGCTCACGCTGACCTGGCGCGATGGCAAGGCGACCCTGCTCAGCCGTAACGTGCGCCAGGGCCTGGATAACGGCGAGCCTGGCTGCCCGACCTGACCTGCTGTTACTGTCTGGCTTTCTGGGCCGGGCAGGGATGTGCCGATGGAGCGGGTGACGGTGATCGGAGGCGGCGTGGTCGGGCTGGCCACGGCCTATGCACTGGTGCGCGAAGGCTGGCAGGTCGACCTGGTCGAAGCTCGCGATAGCTTGGCCAGCGCGACCAGCTTCGCCAATGGTGGGCAGTTGTCATATCGCTACGTGGCGCCGCTGGCCGATGCCGGGGTGCCATGGCAAGCGCTGGGCTGGCTGTTGCGCGGCGATTCGCCGCTACGTCTGCGGCTACGTTTGGACATCGCGCAGTGGCGCTGGCTGGCGGCCTTCGTCATGGCCTGCCGTACCCGGGTCAATCGCCGCAATGCCGCCCAGTTGCTGGATCTGGCCTTGCAAAGCCAGGCCGTTCTCGCCCGCTGGCGTGAAGAGGACGGCCTCGATGGCTTCGCCTGGCGCCGCAATGGCAAGCTGGTCGCGTTTCGAACACAGCGTGCATTCGAGCACGCTCGCCAACACCTGCTGGACCCCGACACGCAACGGGTCCTCAATGCCGCCGATCTGCGCGAGCTCGACCCTGCGCTTGCCGAAGCCCCTTTCGTGGGCGGCGTGTTCACTGCGGATGAAGAGGTCGCTGACTGTCACCGCTTCTGCCTGCGCCTGGCCGAGCGCCTGCAGGCCTCAGGGCAGTGCCGGGTGCTGTTGGGGCGGCCGGTGACCCGGCTGATAGCGCGCGATGATCGTGTGGCCGCGCTGGAGCTGGGCGGTGAACAGCTGGAGGTGCAGCGCCTGGTGCTCAGCGCCGGGCACCGTAGCGCCGGCCTGGCCTTGCCCGGCTTGCACCTGCCGGTCTACCCATTGAAGGGCTACAGCCTGACCGCGCCGGTCGGTGCCACGCACCGTGCGCCCGAGGTGAGCATCACCGACTATGAACGCAAGATTGTCTATGCCCGGTTGGAGGATCAACTGCGGGTGGCGGCGATGGTGGACATCGTCGGTTATGACGAGGCGGTGGATGCCGGCAGGCTCGCGAGCATGCGCCGGTTGGCCCGCGAGACCCTGCCGGAGGCCGCTGATTACGGACAGGCGGTGGAGTGGGCTGGGATGCGGCCGGCGACGCCGACCGGGGTGCCGATCATCGAGGCCACGCGGTATCGCAACCTTTGGCTGAACTTGGGGCATGGTGCGCTGGGGTTCACCTTGGCGTGTGGCAGTGGCGAGCGACTGGCACGG
>NZ_JBOBDQ010000049.1:0-45669 GCF_050586565.1 Pseudomonas sp. WC1 | reverse complement strand
AGAGATCGCGCCATCTTCAAGGCCAGCGCATACCTGTGGGAGCCGCGGTTCGCCGCTGCGAGTTGCCGGCGATTGGGCCGCGCAGCGGCCCCTTGCTGAGGATCAATGGGCGAAGATCGACCCGCCCTCCTTGCCCGCCAGTTTCTCTGGCTTGATCAGGAAGCGTGCCAGCGCCGGCAGCAGCCACAGGGCGCCGAACATGTTCCACAGCAGCATGAAGGTCAGCATCAGGCCCATGTCGGCCTGGAACTTGATCGCCGAGAAGATCCAGGTGCACACGCCGATGGCCAGGCACAGGCCGGTGAACAGCACCGCCTTGCCGGTGGAGCGCAGGGTCTCGTAGTAGGCCTCCTGCAACGGCAGGCCGGCGCGCAGGAAGCTTTCCAGGCGGCTGTAGATGTAGATGCCGTAGTCCACACCGATGCCCACACCCAGCGCCACCACCGGCAGCGTGGCGACCTTCACGCCAATGCCCATGAAGGCCATCAGCGCGTTGCCCAGTACCGAAGTCAGCACCAGCGGCAGGACGATGCACAAGGTCGCGGCGAACGAGCGGAAGGTGATCATGCACATTACCGCCACGCAGATGTACACGAGGATCAGGATGGTCAGCTCGGCCGACTTGATCACCTCGTTGGTGGCGGCCTCGATGCCGGCATTACCCGCCGCCAGGAGGAACTGCAGGCCCTCCTTGCTGTGGCTGTCGGCGAAGGCCTTGGCCGCGGCGGTGACCCGTTCCAGCGTCTCGGCCTTGTGGTCGTTGAGGAACACCAGCACTGGCGCCAGCGAACAGTCGGCGTTGTACAGGCCGTCGGCACGGGCGATGGAGTTGTTGAGGATATCCGGGTTGCGCGACAGGGTTTCCCATTTCAGGCTGCCCTCGTTCATGCCCTTGATGACCTGCTTGGACACGGTCACCAGGGAGATGGTCGACTGCACCCCGGGGGTGTTGTCCATGGTCCACATCAACTCGTCGATCGGCGCCATGGTCGAGTGGATCGAACAGCTCTCGGCCGGGGTCTTGACCATGATCACCAGCACATCGGAACTGGTCGAGTAATTGCTGATGATGAAGCTGTTGTCCTGGTTGTAGCGCGAGTCCGGGCGCAGCTCCGGCGCGCCCTGGTCGAGGTCGCCGATCTTCAGGTTCTGGCTGTACCAGAGGCCGCCGCCGAAGGCCAGCAGCGCCAGCACCACCGATACCGGCGCCACCTTGGGGCTGGCGAAGTTGGACAGCAGGCGCCAGAACGGATGCTCGCGGGTCGCATCCTTCTTGCTGCGGGCGATGGCCTTCTGGCTAATGCCGACGTAGCTGATCGCCACCGGCAGCAGGATCAGGTTGGTGAACACGATCACCGCCACGCCGATCGAGGCGCCGATGGCCAACTCGCGGATCACCCCGATGTCGATGATCAGCAGGGTGATGAAGCCCACGGCGTCGGCGAGGATGGCGATCATCCCCGGCAGGAACAACTGGCGGAACGTGCGCCGCGCTGCGGTCAGGGCGTTGTCGGCGTCGCTGGACTGCAGGGCGATGCCGTTGATCTTCTGCACGCCGTGAGAGATGCCGATGGCGAAGATCAGGAACGGCACCAGCATCGAATACGGGTCCAGGCCGAAGCCCACCGCATGCATCAGCCCCAGCTGCCAGACCACCGCCACCAGGGTGGTGATGAGCACGGCGATGGTGCTGCGGATGCACCAGGTGAACCAGTACAACAGCGCCCAGGTGATGACCAGGGCGACACCGAAGAACATCGCCACCATCACCAGCCCGTCGATCAGGTCACCGACCTTCTTCGCGAAACCGACGATGTGAATCTTCACGTTGGGGTTCTGCGCCTGGAACTTGTCGCGGATCTTCTCTTCCAGCTGGTGGGAGAACTGCTGGTAGTCGAGCTTGACCTGGCGCCCCGGATCCTGCGGGTCGGGATGGTTCTCCAGCAGCGGGATGTCGATGATGCTGGATTTGAAATTGTTGGCCACCAGGCGCCCCACCTGGCCCGACTTGAGCACGTTGTCGCGCAGGGTGTCGAGGCTGTCCTGGGAGCCGTTGTAGGTGTTGGGGATCACCTCGCCGCCGGAGAAGCCCTCTTCGGTCACCTCGCTCCAGCGCACGCTCGGGCTCCACAGCGACTTCAGCCCGGCGCGGTCGACGCCGGGGATGTAGAACACCTCGTCATGGATCTGGCGCAGGGTCTCCATGTAGTCCTTGTCGAAGATGTCGCCGTTGACCGCCTCCACCGAGACGCGCACGGTGTTACCGAGGTTGGCCAGGTCGTTGCGGTGCTCCATCATCTGCTCGATGAACGGATGCTGCAGCGGGATCATCTTCTCGAAACTGGTGGACGGGCGGATCTGTGTGGCCTGCCAGAACAGGAACACGCTCACCAGCAGGCAGATGGCGATGACCACGGGGCGGTTGTTGAAAATCAGGCGTTCCAGCAGGGTGGCCTTGTCCTTGTGCTGCATGTCGAAGCTCTCCCGGCTGGTCATGGACGCACCTCCTGGGTACCGTCGGCCGAGGCCAGGTGCACGCCCCCTTGCCCGACCAGCAACAGGCCGCCACCGCCCAGGCCACTCACACCCGACAGGGCGATGCGGTCGGCGCGGTTGCGCACACTGAAGGTCTGCCCGTCGTCATGGCTGCGCAGCACGCTGCCGCCATTGCCAACCAGCACCAGGCTGCCGTCCTCGAGAAGCGTAGCGCTTGCCAGGCCGAATTCGAGCGGACCGCGTTCGGCCTTGAGCTCGACTGGCTGCCAGCTGTCGCCGAAATCGGTGGAGCGGAACAGGTTGCCGCGCAGGCCGTAGGCCAGCAGCGTGTTGGACTGGGTGGTACCGATCACACCGAACAGCGAGCCCTCGTAGGGGCCCTGCACCGTTGTCCAGCTCTGGCCGGCATCGCTGGAACGGAACATGCTGCCCTGCTCGCCGACGATGAACAGGCCGGCGTCCTTCACCTGGGTAATGGCGTTGAGGTGAAGCTGGTCGGGGTTGTCCAGGCGCTCGGCGACGTCCTGCCAGTGCTGGCCGCCATCGGTGGTCTCCAGCAGCGCGCCATAGGCGCCCACGGCAAAGCCATGCTGCGCGTCGATGAAGCGCACGTCGAGCAAGGGCGCTTCGCGGGACAGGTCTTCGAACTGCTTGCTCCAGGTCGCGCCGCCGTCGTTGCTGGCGAGGATCTGGGCGTCATGGCCGACTGCCCAGCCGCGCTTGTCGTCGAGGAAGAACACCGCGGTAAGCAGTTGCCGGGTGGGCACCCGGGCCTGGGTCCAGGTCTTGCCCTGGTCGTCGGAGAACAGGATATGGCCGCGATCGCCGACCACCACCAGGCGCTGGCCGGCGTGGGTGGCGCCGATCAACAGGCTCTGGCTGGCCTTGGCCGACTCCACCGAGTATTCCTCGGCGGCCACCGCCGCCTCGGCATTGCCGGCGCCGATGCCCAGTACCAGTGCCAGCATCGCGCCTGCCGCCAGCCTGCGGCGTGGCGTTGTCCGCTCTCTCATGACTGCCCCCTGTTGTGTTCTTGTGGTGGGTCAATCTATTGCCAGGCACTGCCGAAACCCCTGGTCCAGAGGCCTGGAATAGCTTCTGGCCATCGTATCGGGCTTGTCCGACAGAAAACAACGAGCGGGACGTTATGTTTTGTTAACCATCAAACGCATCGCGACCCGACTTGCCCCGCGATAGCGTTGGACCAGGCTTACGCCAAGCTCTTGCTCACCACCTCGTACACATCGCTGGACAGCGCACCGGACGCGAGGATCCGCTCCAGCTCGCCCTTCATCAGCGCCTGACGCTGGTCGTCATACTTGCGCCAGCGGGTCAGCGGCGCCAATTGACGCGAAGCAATCTGCGGGTTGAGCGCATTGAGCTCGATCACCAGGTCCGCCAGGAAGCGATACCCCGAACCGTCAGCGGCGTGGAAGTTGACCAGGTTCTGCCCGGCGAAACCACCGATCAGCGCGCGCACCTTGTTCGGGTTCTTCAGGGTGAAGGCCGGGTGCTGCATCAATGCCTTGACCCGCGCCAGGCCGCCCGGCAGGGTGCTGGCCGCCTGCACGCTGAACCACTGGTCCATGACCAGCGGGTTGTCCTTGAAGTGCGCGGCGAAGGCGTCCAGGGCCTTGGCCCGCTCGGCCTCGAACGGCGAGTTGACCAGCACCGCCAGGGCGGTGAGACGCTCGGTCATGTTGTCGCAGTGCTCGTACTGCTCCAGGGTCGCCTCGAGCACCTGCGGCTTGCCGCTGAGCATCAGGTACGACAGCGCGATGTTCTGCAGGCTGCGGCGGGCGAAGTGCTCGGCCGAGGCCACGTAGGCGGTCTTGCGCGAGACCTCGCGGTTGGCCTGGTAGCGCGCCCACAGCGCATCGAACAGCTGCTCGGCGATCTGCCGGCGGGCGAACTCACGGGCGGCGTGGATGGCATCCACGTCGGCCACCTGGCTGATCTCGGTGAGGTAGGCCTCGCCCGGCAGCGAGAGCATCTCGGCGACCATGGCCGGGTCCAGCGACTCATTGCCAACCACAGTGCCCAGTGCGGTGATCAGGCGCTGGTCGAGGGACAGTGCTTCGCCACGCTGGTGCTGGCCGATCAGCTCCTGGAGCACCTGCACGGCCAACTGCTGCCCCGCTTCCCAGCGGTTGAAGCCGTCGCTGTCGTGTTGCATGAGGAACATCAACTGGTCGCGGTCGTAGGGGAAGCTCAGCTTGACCGGTGCGCTGAAGCCGCGCAGCAGCGACGGCAGCGGCTGGCTGGCAATACCTTCGAAGGTGAAGGTCTGCTCGGCTTCGGTTACCGACAGCACGCGACTGGTGCCAGTGGCGGCGCTTTCGCCGGCCAGGCGCAACGGCAGGTCGTTACCTTGGGCATCCAGCAGGCCCAGCGCCACAGGGATCACGAACGGCAGTTTCTCAACCTGCCCCGGTGTCGGCGGGCAGCTCTGGCGGAAGGTCAGGCTGTAGCGCTGCGCGGCAGCGTCATAGGCCTCGCTGACCTCCAGGCGCGGGGTGCCGGCCTGGGTGTACCAGCGCTTGAACTGGGTCAGGTCGACACCGTTGGCGTCTTCCATGGCCTTGATGAAATCGTCGGTGGTAACCGCCTGGCCATCATGGCGCTCGAAGTACAGGTCGCTACCCTTGCGGAAGCCCTCGGCCCCCAGCAGGGTGTGGACCATGCCGACCACCTCGGCGCCCTTCTCGTACACCGTCAGGGTGTAGAAGTTGGAGATCTCGATGAAGCTGTCCGGGCGGATCGGGTGGGCCATGGGGCCGGCGTCTTCGGCGAACTGATGGGTACGCAGGTAGGCGACATCCTCGATGCGCTTGACCGTGCGCGAATTCATGTCGGCGCTGAACTCGGCATCGCGGAACACCGTGAAGCCTTCCTTGAGCGACAGCTGGAACCAGTCGCGGCAGGTCACGCGGTTGCCCGACCAGTTATGGAAGTACTCGTGGGCCACCACACCCTCGACCCGCTGGTGGGCGGCGTCGGTTGCGGTCTCGGCGCGGGCCAGCACGCAGCTCGAGTTGAAGATGTTCAGGCCCTTGTTTTCCATGGCGCCCATGTTGAAGTCGTTGACCGCGACGATCATGAAGATGTCCAGGTCATATTCACGGCCGTAGACCTCCTCGTCCCAGCGCATGGACTTCTTCAGGCTGACCATGGCGTGGTCGCACTTGTCGAGGTTTTCTTCCTCGACATAGATACGCAGGGTCACGTCGCGGCCGGATTGGCGTTTGAATTCGCTCTCGACGCACCACAGGTCACCCGCCACCAGGGCAAACAGGTAGGCCGGCTTCTTGAACGGGTCTTCCCAGGTGGCCCAGTGGCGGCCGTCTTCAGCCGGCCCGCTGCCGACCGGGTTGCCGTTGGACAGCAGCACCGGATAGCGATGCTGCTCGGCGATCACCGTGGTGGTGAAGGTGCTCATCACGTCCGGGCGGTCGAGGTAGTAGGTGATCTTGCGGAAGCCCTCGGCCTCGCACTGGGTGCAGAACATTTTGCCGGACTTGTACAGGCCTTCCAGCGCGGTGTTGCTTTCCGGGTGGATCTTCACGCTGGTATCCAGGGTGAAGCGTTCGGCCTTGGGATGCACGGTGAGGCTGTCGTCATCGAGCTGGTAGTCGTTGGCGCCCAGCGCCTGGTCGTCCAGCTGCACACTCAGCAGCTCCAGGTGCTGGCCATCGAGCACCAGCGGCGGCAGGCCGGCGCCGCGCTCGGGGTTGCGGCGCATGACCAGCTGCGCATGGACCAGGCTGTGGTCCTCGAACAGTTCGAAGGTCAGGTGGGTCTCGTCGATCAGGTACTCGGGAGCCTGATAGTCCTTGAGGTAGATCACTTGCGGTTGTTCGGTACGCATGGTGACGATCCTTTTACTGGAGCACGGCCAGCTGGTAGGCCGTGTACTTGCGAATGTTGATCACGCCGGTGTCGAAAATCAGGTACTGGCCCTTGATGCCCAGCAGCGTGCCTTCCACGACGGGATCCTTGTCGAGGTTGAAGCTGACGATCTTTTTCGGGTAGGCCTCGACCGGGTAGCGCATCTGCACCACCTCGGCGTCGGGCAGCGGCTGGATGGCCTGCAGGCCGAAGCGCTCCTGCAGCCCACGGATACCGTCTGCGCAGGCGTCGAAGATCTGCTCGCGGATGGCCGGCAGGTCGAGCACCTCGGCGTCGCCTTTGAGCAGCGCGCGCCAGTTGGTGCGGTCCGGCACCTGGCTGCGCAGCACATCCTCGACCAGCCCGGATTGCTGGCGGGTGGCCACGCGCATGATCGGCAGCGCCTGTCTGGCGCCCTGGTCGAGCCAGCGGGTGGGCAGCTGGGTGGCTCGGGTGATGCCGACCTTGATGCCCGACGAGTTGGCCAGGTACACCACGTGGTCGGTCATGCAGAACTGCTCGCCCCACGACGGCTCGCGGCAGGTGCCGGCATCGTAGTGGCAGCGTTCCGGGGCCATGATGCACACATCGCACTGGGCCAGCTTGGTCATGCACGGATAGCAGTAGCCCTGGCTGAAGCTGGTCTTGGTGCGTTTGCCGCAATGGCTGCAGTGGATCGCGCCGAGGTACTCCAGGCGTATCGACTGGCCGATCAGCGGGTTGACCGGCACCTCGGTGTCATCCAGGCGGAAACTGTATTGAACGACCGGTGCGTCCAGGCGCACCGCCATCTTGCTCAGAGAGCCACGAGCGAGTTCGATCAATGTACCGAGTCCGACTTGAAGAGGATGTTGGCGATCGGCGCCGACTTCGAGGCGCATTCCTGCGGGCCCATGTAGCCGGTGCGCTGCTCTTCGGGGAGGTTCTTCATTTCCCAGGCGATCACCGCCTGCAGCGACAGCTCCTTCTGCTCAGCGGTCAGCTTGCGGCCGTCGGACCATTTGCCGATCTCCACGGCCGTCTTCAGGCTCTCGTAGATCTCGGGGGTGATGTTTTCGATCATTTGCGCGAACGTGGACATGCTGTCTCCTCAGTCAGGCGGTCAGTTTACGCCTCGCCAGCGCGCCACCCAAGAGCCCCGTCAGGCATCCGATGAGCAACCCGCCGACATGGGCGGCGTTGGCGATCTGGCCGAAGCCGAGCTGGCCGACCACGCCGCTCAGGCAGATCACCAGCCAGATCAGCATCATCACCAGCACGCCCTTGGGCAGGTTGAACTGCGGGTTCGGCGCCAGCCACTGGTACAGCCAGACATGCCCGAGCAAGCCGTAGAGCACGCCAGACAGCCCGCCGAACAGGCTCGGCCCGCTGGTGAAATGCTGAGCCAGGTTGGACACCAGACTGAACAACAGTGTCAGCCCCAGCAACATCCACGGCCCCTGGCGCAGCTCAATGCGCTTGCCCAGCTCCCAGTACCACAGGCCGTTCATGGCCAGGTGCAGCACGCCGAAGTGCAGCAGCATCGGCGACACCAGTCGCCACCACTGGCCTTCGGCGAGGCCCTGGAGCAAGGGGGTGAAGTACAGGTAGTCGCCCTGCACCTTGAACGACAGGAAGGTAAACCAGCCGATGGTCGAGAGGTTGTCACCCAGGCCGGTCACCCCGGCGACCACCAGGCTCAGGATCAGTACCGCGGCGGTGACCTTGCAGGCCAGGGCCTGCTTCTTCAGCGAAGGCGCCGCCGGGGCGGTCGGCATGCCAGCGTCCACAGGTTCGGGCATGGCTTCAAGGTCGGCATTGCCCTCAGGGAAGCGCCGATAGAGTTCCAGTACTTCGTGGGCCATGGCCGGCGGCGCCCAGAGCACCTGTTCCTCGCCCTCCTCCACCACCCGGTGCGGCACCTGCAGACGGCGCAGCAGGGCGACGAAACCGCTGAGATCGACCGCCAGCGGCAGGCGCAGCACTTCGACCACGTTCATTGGCTGGCCTGCGGGCGGTCGACATCGACCCAGACAAACTTGTGCGGGTCGATGCGGGTCTCGTCGTCCAGGCGGTAGGCCGCGAGCTTGCCGTAGAGCACGGCGCTGTAGTCCAGGCAGGCCAGGTTGTCGCGGATCGGCGCCGGCCGACCACTGCGCCAGTAATGGCCGACGAACAGCAACGGTTCGTCCTCGGCATAGCGCAGCAGGGCGTTCTTCTGGCTGTGGCTGAGCGGCGTGCGGGCCACCTCGTCGGGTAGCGCATCGGGCTGGAACACGATGTCGCCGTAGGTCTGCGGGTCCTCTTCCCAGAACTTGGTGCGGAAGAAGGCGCGGGTCAGGCCGTCGCCGCCGGTCAGGGTCAGGCCGTCCGGCAGGCGCATGTCGGTGCCGCGCAGCAGGCGGTTGCACACTGTCGAGGCGAAGCTGCCGGACACTGCCGAGGCCTGCACGAAGTGCTCGTCGATGCAGCCCGTGGGGTACTGCTGACGCAACGGCTCGATCAGCCGTGGGTCCCAGCAGGCATGCACAAGGCGGAAGCGGCCTGCGTCGACGAACAACGGCAGCTCATAGAACCACTGGATGAAATCGTGCCAGTCGCCGGGATGCTGGGCGAACTGGGTAAGGGTCTCGTCGATCAGCCGGGCATGGCGCGGGGTATGGTCGCGCACGAAGGCCTTGCCACTGCCCGGCAACGCCGGGGTGACCCAGCCCAGGGCGTTGTACTCATGGTTGCCCATGATGCAGAACGCCTGGCCGGCCTCGACCATGTCATGAACAATGTGCAGCGCCTCGCGGATGCGTGGGCCACGGTCGACGATGTCGCCCAGGAACAACGCCTGGCGCCGCGGATGCCGCCAGACCCCGCCGATGCGCTTGTAGCCGAGGGCGTCGAGCAAGCGTTCGAGGGTGAGCGCGCAACCGTGCACGTCACCGATGATGTCGAAACTGCGCGCCGGATCGAGCATCAGTCGTCCCTGCCGCCCAGGCGGCTGCCCCAGCCGAGCTTGGTGCGGCAGACCTCGTAGTAGTTGTGGTCCAGCGGGTGGATCAGGCGCAGCTTCTGCGGTTTCTTGCTCACGGTGATGGTGTCGCCCGGGGCGCAGGTGAAATGATTCTGGCCATCGCAGGAAACCTGCGGGTAGATCTGCAGGTCCTTGGACACGACGATCTTCAGCTCGCTGTTGCCGTCGACCACGATCGGTCGGCCGGACAACGTATGCGGGTACATCGGCACGATGACGATGGCATCCAGCTTGGGGTGCATGATCGGGCCGCCGGCGGACAGCGCGTAGGCGGTGGAGCCGGTCGGGGTGGCGACGATCAGGCCGTCGGCTTTCTGGCTGCAGACGAACTGGCCGTCGATGTAGATCTCGAACTCGATCATCCGCGTCGACTTGCCCGGGTGCAGCACCACGTCGTTGAGCGCGTCGCCCTGGCCGATGGCCTCGTTGTGACGACGCACCTCGGCCTGCAGCAGGAAACGGTTCTCCACCAGGTAATGGCCGTCGAGCACCTCGGCGACCTTCTCCTCCAGCTCGTCGGGGCGGATATCGGTGAGGAAACCCAGGTTGCCGCGGTTGATCCCCAGCACCGGGATATTGTGACGGGCCAGGGCACGGGCGGCGCCGAGCAGGCTGCCGTCGCCGCCAACCACGATGACCAGGTCGCAGACCTCGCCCAGCAGCTTGCGCGTGGAGGTCTGCAGGCCGTGGCCGGGCAGGACTTCGGCAATGGTGTCCTCGAGAATCACGTGCAGGTGGCGCTCGAGGAGGAATTTTTTCAGTCGGCGAATGGTGTCGAGCACCTGGGAGCTGCCAAGGCGTCCGATGATACCGATATTGCGAAATTGCTCCATGGTGCTCCTGCAAGGCTCTGCGGCGGGGTGACAATGCCGGGATTATGGGCGAAAGGACCGGCCAGCGGCAAACCGGCTATGCTCGCAGGATGACGCCCTTCGCCGATCTCGAGCCCCTGCCCCGCCAGCTGCGCCACCCTGCCGTGCGCGACCTGGCCTGGGCGCTGCTGTCGCCCCCGCTGCTGGCGCAGGCCAGCTGCCCCCAGCGCCACCCGCTGCAGGGCAGCGCCTGGGCCGATGATCCCCAGCGCCTGGGCCAATGGCTCGTGACGCTCGACCAGGAGCCTGCGCCGCTGCTGGACTGGCTGGCACGCCTGAACAGCCGGCGGCTGGGCCTGTACTACGAAAGCCTGTGGCAGTTCGCCCTGCAGCAGGCACCGGGTATCGAGCTGCTGGCGGCCAACCTGGCGATCCGCGACGGCGGGCACACCCTGGGCGAGCTGGACATTCTGCTGCGTGACCGCGAAGGCGATCATCATCTGGAGCTGGCCATCAAGCTCTACCTGGGACCGCCTAGCGGCGACGGTGGCGACCCAGGCCTCTGGCTCGGCCCCGGTTGCCATGATCGGCTGGGACGCAAGCTGGCACACCTGGTGCAGCACCAGCTGCCCATGTCGAGCGGACCGCAGAGTCACACTGTGCTGGCCGGATTGGGTCTGGACCGGGTGCAAGCCCACCTGTGGCTTGGCGGCTACCTGTTCTACCCACGGTCGGGGCACACCCGTCCACCTGACGGGGCCAACCCCCGGCACTTGCGCGGTGGCTGGCTGCGCCAATCTGAATGGAGCGAAGCCGATAACGGATGCTGGCAGCCCCTGCCACGCCAGGCATGGCTGGCGCCAGCGCGCTTTGAAGCACAGGCCTGCTGGAACGCAACGCGCTTCACCGCCTGGCGGCAAGGGCTGGAGCCCGATGCCCACGCACACTTGCTGTGCAGAGTGGAGGAACAGGCGGACGGAACGTGGGAAGAGGTCGAACGGATGTTCCTGGTGGCCGACAACTGGCCGCACCTCCCCCCACGCTGAAGCAGCACCCGCTGCCGATTCACCGGCGACGGGTGCTCAAGCGTCAGGACGCCTCGGCCACCGGCTCAGGCGCCGGGCAGTGGGCCTGGGCATCCTTCGGCCACAGCACCTGGCCCTTGCCATCGACCACCTGTTCCGCGCCACAGGGCAAACGGTTGGTGTCGAACACCACGCTGCCATCCAGACGATACAGGGCGCGCAGCGTGCGCACGGCGTCATCGCCATTGCCCTCGACTCGATAGGCGAAGATCGCACCACGCGCCTCGTCGACTTCCAGGTCCTGCCATTTGGCGGGCACCAGCAGCTTGCCATCGATGTCGTACAGCGCGCGCAGGGTATCGGAATTGCTGCCCTCGGCAGCCAGCAGGTGGCGGCCATCGGCCAACAGCTTGAACGACACGAACTGTTCCGGCTTGACCAGCACTTTGCCCTGCTCGTCCATCAGGCCCACGGTATCGGTTTCACTCGGCATACCGAGGAGCATCACCGTCTTCTTCGGCGATTTCAGCTCGGTGAAGGCATAGCGCTTGGGCGCTACCACGCCGATCTGCTTGTATATGGGCTGGAACACGACCTTCCCCTGGTCCAGGTCGATGGTTCCGTAGGTTGCCAGGAACATGTTCTGCAGCTTGCCGATATGGTTGAAACCCGGGCGATGGCCACTCATGCCGAGCAGGCCGATACCCGCATCGCCGATCGAGTCGTACTCGGGCTCGATCAGCCATTTGCCGTCATGCCCGATCATCCCGGCCTTGCCGCGGTCTTCGCCGGTGCGCTGCAACTGCACCATGCCGCCAACCTTGCCGAACGTCTCGCAGTTCTGGTATTGCGCCTCGATGACGACCTTGCCTTGATAATCCAGGTAGCCACAAGGTTTGTCGTAACCATCCCTGAAGGCCACCAGGCCACCGCCTGGCGTGCCCAGCCAACCCTTGTCGAGCGCAATCACCAGGTTGCCGGAGGCATCAGCCAGCCCCTTGCCCGCGCCGCCTTCGCGGGTGACCACCAGATATCCGTCAGCCGCGCTGACTATGGTGTCGAAGTCCAGCTTGCGCAACACCTTGGTCTGGAGGTTGTATCCCCAGCTCTCGCCTTGCCGCTCGGCCAGCACCCAGTTGCCACGCTTTGCGAAATCCTCGCGCACGTACAGCGAGTCGAACACCGCTTCGCTGACCTTCTCGCCCTGAGGCGTGAGGATGCCGCGCAGTTCGTCGATCTCATAGACGATGAAGTCGTTGTCACCTCCGACATAGACAGTGTCGAAGATGGCCGGCTGGACTTCCTTGCCCTGCTCATCCATCACTCCGACCTTGCCATTGCGGACGTAGCCGAACAGGCCAGGGGTCAAGGTGTAGAGCTCATCGGTGAGGTCGGCGCGAATCACCTGCTTGCCGTCACCACTTGCCAGGTGCCAGTAGTCGCCACGCCCGAAGATGAAGGCGTTGGTGAAGGCTTGGGTGTAGATCTGGGTGAACTCGCTGCCTGGGGCGACTCGAAATGCGCCGTTCTGGTCCAGCACCGCGCACTCGTCGTTCACGCACAGCGGAATGGTCAGGGCGGCAATCGGTGGAGTCTTGACCGCCGGGGCTTGCTCGCAGCCGGCGAGCAGCAGGGACAGGGCGCCAAACAGCGCTACCCGAGGGGTGGAGATGAGGCGTTTCATTGACACAGGATCCTTGTGCGATGGAGATCGGGTGCAGGCCCAAAGCCATTACCCAGGCCCGTTGTGTCGGCCGTGTTTGATAGATCTGAAGCAAACACATTTCCACGCCAGCGATTAGAGTTAGGGGCAGGCGCCATCAAGAGCGCCCCTTCCGACCTGATGACGAGGACCCACCATGGTTTCATCCACTCCTGCGGCCCACTACGCGCGCCTGTCGATCGCCCTGCACTGGCTGATGCTGGTGCTGCTGGCCGCCGTCTACGCCTGCATCGAGCTGCGCGGCCTGTTCCCCAAGGGCAGCGCCGAACGCGACCTGATGAAAGACCTGCACTTCATGCTCGGGCTGACGGTGTTCGTGCTGGTCTGGCTGCGCCTGGCCATGCGCCTGTCGCGCCCCACGCCGCCGATCGTGCCCAAGCCACCAGCCTGGCAGACCGGCCTGTCGCACCTGGTGCACCTGCTGCTGTACCTGATGATGATCGGCCTGCCGCTGGCCGGCTGGGCAATCCTCAGCGCCGCCGACAAGCCGATCCCGTTCTATGGCCTGGATCTGCCGGCCATCGTCGCCCCGGATCCGGACCTGAGCAAGTTCATCAAGGGCTGGCATGAACGCATCGGCAGCTGGGGGTACTGGCTGATCGGCCTGCACGCACTGGCCGGGCTTTATCATCACTACGTGCGGCGTGACAACACCCTGCTGCGCATGCTGCCCTACAAGTAACCGCGTCGTCCCTGCAGGCCTCCGGTATGCAGGAATACCAGGCGGGTGCCGGGAGCGAAATGCCCGGCCTCGACCCGGTCGCGCAGGGCCAGCAGGGCCTTGCCGGTGTAGAGCGCCTCCAGCGGCATGCCGGTTTGCCGTTCGGTGTCGGCGATGAACGCCAGCAGTGCGTCGTCGATACGGGCAAAGCCGCCACGGCTGGCGTCGTGCAATTGGTAGCCGTGCACGCCCGCCAGCGCTGCGACGGTTTCCGGTACACCGTGGTCGAGGGGCACGGCCAGGGCGCCATGGACCACATGTCTGCCCGCCTCCTCCAGCACCATTCCGGCCAAGGTCGTGCCGGTGCCTGCCGCCAGCCACCAGGCGTCGTAGTCCGTCCAGCCGAGCGTTGCCAACTGCGCCCGGCATTGCGCGACGATCAAGCCGCAGCCCTGCGCGCCAGCTTGGCCGCCACCGCCTTCAGGGATGCAGTGCCAATCCGGGTAGCGGGCCTGCCAGGGCTCCCAGAAACCGGGTTCATGGCGACTGCGGTAGCCGCCGAAACCGAGCCAAAACAGCTCCATGCCCAGGGCTCGCAGGTCTCGCACCGTCGGTGTGTCCTGGGGGTGGCCACGCAATAGCCCGACAGTGGCGAAGCCGAAGCGCTTGCCAGCCGCCGCCAGGGCATGAAGATGGTTGGAATGGTTACCACCCAGGCTGATCAGGCCCGGCGCATCGGCCTTGCGAGCCTGGAGCAGGTGATGACGCAGCTTGAACCATTTGTTGCCGCTGATCAGCGGGTCGATCAGGTCCAGGCGCAGGACCGCAGCTTCGATTCCCGCGTGGCGTAACCAAGATAGGTCGAGGCGTTGCAGGGGGGCTTGGGGGAGAGAAAAATCAGACATGGAGGCAGTTTATCTGATTGCCCAGATACAAATGTGCTGCTCGTTGCCGTTGCCGATGAGGAGTCTAGCGCCATACCCCGCTAGCGACAGCTGCGTCAGCCCAGGCGCCACCCGTAACTTCGCGACTTCAGGAGGCCGAACGCAGGTCTTGCGGAGGGAGGTGACGGGCATGGATGCCCGTCAAGCGCTGCGCCCCAGGATGGGGCGTTCAGCGCGGTCCTCCCGGGAGCAAGGCCGGAGTGAGGGGACCCGGAGCGAAGCGGAGGGCCGGATGAATGGAGCGCACGGTTTTTGGTTCCTTTTTGCCACGACAAAAAGGAACTCGCCGTAAAGGCGAAAAGGTGACTGTGCGTCGACATCGCAAATGAATGCGCTTACAACTATAAAAACCGATGCCGATTGACTTTGACTTTGACTTTGACTTTGACTTTGACTTTGACTTACACAGCGTGCGTCTCGAAAGTTATATGCGCATTCATTTACGATGGGGACGCATAATCACCTTTCCGCCCTTACGGCGGGTCCCTTTTTGAAGCATCAAAAAGGAACCAAAAAATGCTCGCTCCATTCATCCGGCCCCTACGCTTCGCTCCGGGGTCCCCTCACTCCGGCCTTGCTCCCGGGAGGACCGCGCTGAACGCCCCATCCTGGGGCGCAGCGCTTGACGGGCATCCATGCCCGTCACCTCCCTCCGCAAGACCTACGTTCGGCCTCCTGAAGTCGCAATTTGTGTCGCCTGAACTATCGCGCACTTAGAAGCAAAAGCAGAGCAAGAGCAAGAGCAAGAGCAAGAGCAAAACCTGGAAATTTATCGATTGAAAATAACACAATACACCGACGCACCGAAACACAACCTGAATTCGCATACAACTTCAAACCAACACCAAATACTATTCACCAACCAACAAGAACATCAAACCCAAGTCAAGACAACAACTCCCCCTCAACCCGATCCCTCCCCCCCTGCTTGGCCACATATACCCCAGCATCCGCCCGCAACAACAATGCATCCGCCCCCTCCCCAGCCCGCCACCCCGCCACCCCGAAACTCGCCGTCACCCGCCCAACGCCCTCCACCGGCACACTGCGCACCCCCTGCCACAACTCCTGCGCCAGCATCCGCGCCTGCTCGGCATTGCTCCCGGGGCACAGCACCATGAACTCCTCCCCGCCCAAGCGGCAGAACACATCGGTGCGCCGCAGCCGATGCGCGATCCGCTGGCACAGATTGCGCAGCACATGATCCCCGACCGCATGCCCGAACTGATCGTTGATACGCTTGAAATGGTCGATATCCAGCATGATTACCGCCAGGTCCAAACCCTCGCGCTGGGCCCGATCCAGTTCGTTGCGCAGCCGCTCCTGGAAATAGCGCCGGTTGTAGATACCGGTCAGGGCGTCGGTCACCGACAATGCCCGCAACTCTTCCTCGACCCGCTTGAGATCCGAGATATCGGTCAGGTAGCCATGCCACAGCGTGCTGCCATGCTCCCCGATCTCCGGCGTAGCCTCCCCACGCACCCAGCGCAGCCCCGCTTGCGGCAGGCACACCCGGTACTCCTCACGCCACGGCGCAAGGTGCTCGGCGGAATACCGCACCGAGCGTCGCACCCGCTCCAGGTCGTCAGGGTGAATACGCTCGAACACCGCCGTGGCATCCTCGCGCAGCACCGCCAGGTCAACCTCGTAGATGTCGTGCAGACCTTGGCTGGCATAGGGAAAACAGGAATGGCCATCGGCATCCAGGCGGTACTGGTAGATCCCGCCCGGCACCTCGGCGCTGAGTTTCTCCAGCAACCGATCGCGGGCCGCCAGGGCTTCGTGCACCCGGCGCCTCTCGGTGACATCGATGCAGACCGCCAGGTAACCCACCCACAAGCCCTGCTCGTCCAGCACCGCCGTCACCAGCATGTTGGCCAGCAGATGGCTGCCGTCCTTGCGTACCAGCGTCCAGTCCGCCGGCTGCGCGCCACCCTCCTGCACCGTTTCGGCGAACATCGCCTGGCCGGCGCCGACCTCGCGGCCAAAGCGCACGCTCAAGGCATGGGCACGCTGGTGCAGCTCTTCGGGCAACACCAGGTCCTCCAACCGCAGCCGGCCCAGCGCTTCGCCGGCCGAGTAGCCCAGCATGCGTTCGGCGCCGGCATTGAACGTGCCGATCACTCCGCGCAGGCTGGTGGCGATGATCGCGACCTGGGTCGCGGCATCGAGCACGCTGCGCAACTGGTTGTGAGTCTCGCGCAACGACTGCTCGCTGACACGTAACTCGGCGGTGCGCCGGGCCACCAGACCCAGGGCACGTTGGCGCTGGCTGAACAGGCTGTAGAGCAGCAGCGCCAGCAGTACGCTCAGCAGGCCACCCAGCAATGCCACGACTGGCACCGCAGACGACCGGTTAGCCAACAGAAAGCCCTGGCTGGGTCGAATATCGAGCTGGTAGTGATGGTCGGCCAGGTGTAGCAGGTGACTGCTGGCAAGGCCCATGCGCGCCGTCGGCATGCCCGAGTCGAACAGCACCTCGTGGCCGCCCTCGGTGGACAGGTCGAGGATACGCACCACCAGGTTGTCGTCGGCCACGGTCGGCAGGCTCTCGGCAATCAACTGGTGCAGGCTGAGCAAGGCCATCACATAACCTCGGGGCAACTCGCTCGCCGACGCATCATCGGCGAACACCGGGGCGACCATCAGCAGGCCGCGGGTGTAGGCTGGCTCGACATTGATCATGTCCAGCGGCGCGGACACCGCCATGCTGCCAGGGCCCGAGGCCCGGGCCAGGGTCGCGGCGCGCAGCGCCTGCCCGCCGAGGTCGAAGCCATAGGGCTGGGCCTGCCGGCTCGCCGCCTGGGTGTACAGGACCGGGTAGTAGTGATCGCGCATCGCTGCCGCCTGCCAACGCCCCTGGGCGTCCAGGTCGCGGATCTGGTAAGGCTGCCCCAGCAAGGCGCTGGCCTGCTGTTCGAACGCCGCGCGCTGCCCGGACGCTACCCGCGGCGCCCAGGAGTAGGCCTGGGTGCGATGCAGCAACGGGCGGGCATAGCCATCGAACTCGTAGGGCGTGATTTCACTGGAGTAGGCGAAAAAGCGGCGCAGGCCGTCCAGGCGCTGCTCCTGCTCCTCGAAACGTTCGGCGATGCGGCTGTAGCGTTCACTGGCCAGCAGTTCGAAACGCTGGCGCAGTTGCTGCTTGAAGAAGGTCTGCGTGGCAATGGCCAGCGCGGCCGTGAGCAGCGCCCCGGCGACCAGCGCCGCCAGGGCCACGCCCCAGGCCGACAGCTCGTCACCGAACAGGCCAAGCGGCTTCGCAGGTACGCCTGGGTTCGACATAGAGGACTCTCAGCAACGTCAGCGTCCTGCGTATTGTCCCGCCCTGTCCTGCTTTATAGCCGCTGGCCAGTGGCCACGCCATGTACCTCGTCGGCTCAGCGCAAACGCAGCTGCCAGGCGCGATGGATGCGGTTGTTGCGAGCGAAGTCAGGGTCCAGGGTCTGGGCGCTGATTTCCTCCACCGCATACCGCGTCGCCAGGTGCTCGTCGAGCTGGAACTTGCGGAAGTTGTTGGAGAAGTACAGCACACCACCCGGCGCCAGGCGCGCCATGGCCAGGTCGAGCAGTTGCACATGGTCGCGCTGCACGTCGAACACCCCTTCCATGCGCTTGGAGTTGGAGAAGGTCGGCGGGTCGATGAAGATCAGGTCGTAGCTGTCCTGGGCGTTCTCCAGCCAGGCCATGACGTCGCCCTGCTCCAGGCGGTTGCGCTCGGAGAAACCGTTGAGCGACAGGTTGCGCCGTGCCCAGTCCAGGTAGGTCTTCGACAGGTCGACGCTGGTGGTGCTGCGCGCGCCGCCCTTGGCTGCGTGCACGCTGGCCGTGGCGGTGTAGCAGAACAGGTTGAGGAAGCGCTTGCCCGCCGCCTCGCGCTGGATACGCAGGCGCATCGGGCGGTGGTCGAGGAACAGGCCGGTGTCGAGGTAGTCGGTGAGGTTGACCAGCAGCTTGACGCCGCCCTCGCTGACTTCCTGGAAGCGTCCTTCGGTGGCCTGGCGTTCGTACTGGCGGGTGCCGGTCTGGCGCTCCCGGCGCTTGAGCACCACGCGCTGCGGATCGACGCCAAGGGCCTGCGGAATCGCGGTCAACGCGTCGAGCAGGCGTGCCTGGGCCTTGTCCGGGTCGATCGAGCGCGGCGCGGCATACTCCTGCACGTGCACCCAGTCGTGGTACAGGTCGACAGCCAAGGCGTACTCGGGCATGTCGGCATCGTACACGCGGTAGCAATCGACCTGCTCGCGGCGGGCCCACTTGCCCAGCTGCTTGAAGTTCTTCTGCAGGCGGTTGGCGAACATCTGCGCGCCTTCCGACAGGCGCGCCGGCTCGCTGGCCACCGGCGCCTGGCGGCGCGGCTCGCCCTCACCCGCGTCGGCCTGGGCCTGAGCCTGACGACGATCGCCAGTGACGAACTGGTCGGGCTGGACCTTGAACAGCAACAGCTTGCACGGCAATGCGCCGTTCCAGAAAGCGTATTGCTTGTGGCTGCGGATACCCATGCGCTTGCCCAGCTCCGGCGCGCCAGTGAACACCGCCGCGTCCCAGCCCATGCATGCCTGGCGCAGGCGCTCGCCGAGGTTCTGGTAGAGGTACAGCAGGCTGGCCTCATCGCCCAGGCGCTCGCCATAGGGTGGGTTGCTGATCACCAGGCCCTTCTGGTTCTGGTCTGGGCGCGGCTCGAAGCTGGCAACCTCGCCCTGGTAGATCTTCACCCAGTCGCCCAGGCCTGCGCGCTCGACGTTGTTGCGCCCCGGCTGGATCAGCCGCGGGTCGGCCTCGTAGCCACGAATCCACAACGGTGGCTTGGCCAGGCCCACTTGGGCACGGGCCTGGGCCTCGTCGTGCAGCTTGCGCCACAGCGCCGGTACGTGCCCGAGCCAGGCCGTGAAGCCCCAGCGCTCGCGCTTGAGGTTGGGGGCGATGTCGGCGGCGATCATCGCCGCCTCGACCAGGAAGGTGCCCACACCGCACATCGGGTCAGCCAGGGCGCCGCCCTCGGCCGCAATGCGTGGCCAGCCCGAGCGGATCAGCACCGCCGCTGCCAGGTTTTCCTTCAATGGCGCCGCGCCCTGCTGCAGGCGATAGCCGCGCTGGTGCAGGCTGTGGCCGGACAGGTCGAGGGACAGAATCGCCTCGCCACGGTCCAGGCGCAGGTGCACCCGCAGGTCCGGGTCGAGCTTGTCCACCGACGGGCGCAGGCCTTCGCGGTTGCGCAGTTTGTCGACAATGGCGTCCTTCACTTTCAGGGCGCCGAAGTGAGTGTTGTCGATACCCGAGCCATGGCCGCTGAACTCCACTGCCAGCGTGCCGTCGGCCGCCAGGTGGTCAGCCCAGTCGAGCGCATGCACGCCGTCATAGAGGTCGTCGGCGTTCTTCATCGAGAAACGCTTGAGCACCAGTAGCACCCGGTTGGCCAGGCGCGACCACAGGCACAGGCGGTAGGCGGTTTCCATGTCGGCCGAGCCGCGAATGGCCGAGGTGTGTTCACGCACCTCGGTCAGGCCCAATTGGCTGGCCTCTTCGGCGAGCAGGCCTTCGAGGCCCTTGGGGCAGGTGAGATAAAGTTCGAAACGGTCCGACATGTGTAATCCAGAGCCTTTGGCTAGGTAAATGGCAAGCCGACGCATCGGCTGCCGCTGTTTGCCCGCGCACCTTTCCAGCAGGCGCCCGGGTGGCCTTGCGAAGCGATCGCAAGACCTGGCCGCTCGGCAGACCAATGCCTCACGCAGAAGCGAAAGAGGCTTTGATCGTCGGGCAGTGTGAAAATTTCGTGGACCCAGGGTTCAGATGTGACCCTTCGTCGCATTACCAATTATTACTGTCATCATCGAGCAACGCTGGCCAATTGACGTCAACGTTGACTAAACCCTGATCATAGCGGGCCCAACGGCAAACAAGGTTGAGTCGCATTTATTTACTTATCCCCTCACCCTCGGAAAGGTTACGTCCTTATGACAAATCGATCATTCACACTGTGACTCGCATTCGTTAGAACTGATCTCAGGCCGCACCGCAACGGGGCGGCACTTTCAGCCCGCGACGCCGGCAGCGGGCGCAAACCGGCAGAACGATTCTGCCCGGCCTCGGAGAGGCCGACGGGACATTACAGTCAACAAGTGAGGGCAACACCCTATGAGAAGACTTAAGCGTGATCCGTTGGAAAGAGCATATTCACGTGGCTACCAGTATGGAGTCACCGGCAAATCCCGCGAACTTTGCCCCTTCAATCTACCCTCTGTACGCCAAGCCTGGATCAACGGCTGGCGCGAAGGTCGCGGCGATAACTGGGATGGCATGACCGGCACCGCTGGCATTCATAGACTCAACGAAAATCACGCCGTTGGCTGAACGAGGACACTGAATTCGAGTCACCATGCGCGCCCTATCCGGGCGGCGGGCTGCGGCCCAGGGGCCCCTTTGAAGGGGCCCTTTTTTATGCACCTTATTTTCTCGCCACATCTTCTATACAGCGTGGGAGCGGCTCATTTCATGGTTTCGGCATCGCCGCAATCGCATCCACCGCTTCACGAATCAACGCCGGGCCTTTGTAGATGAAGCCCGAATAGATCTGCACCAGGCTAGCCCCAGCGGCGATCTTCTCAGCCGCGTGGCGCCCCTCGGTAATGCCGCCAGCGGCGATGATCGGCAGCTTGCCGCCCAGCTCGCCCGCCAGCACCTTCACCGTGTGCGTGCTCTTTTGCAGTACCGGCGCACCCGACAGGCCGCCCGCCTCGCCACCGAACGGCAGGCCTTCGACACCTTCGCGGCCCAGGGTGGTATTGGTGGCGATCACCGCGTCCATGCCCGACTCGCGCAGCGCCGCGGCCACCAGCGCGGTCTCTTCGTCGCTCATGTCCGGTGCAATCTTGATCGCCAATGGCACGCGCTTGCCGTTGGCCGTGGCCAGCTGTTCACGGCGCTCGGCCAGGGCATCGAGCAGTTGCTTGAGCGAGTCGCCGAACTGCAGCGAACGCAGGCCCGGGGTATTCGGCGAGCTGACGTTGACGGTGATGTAGCTGGCGTCGTTGTAGACTTTTTCCAGACAGATCAGGTAGTCGTCCTGGGCCCGCTCGACCGGGGTGTCGAAGTTCTTGCCGATGTTGATGCCCAGTACCCCGGTGTACTTCGAGGCGCGCACACGTGCCAGCAGGTGGTCGACACCGAGGTTGTTGAAGCCCATGCGGTTGATGATGGCCGTGGCTTCAGGCAGGCGGAACAGCCGCGGCTTGGGGTTGCCCGGCTGCGGGCGCGGCGTCACGGTGCCGATCTCGACGAAGCCGAAACCCAGCTGGGCGAAACCGTCGATGGCCGCGCCGTTCTTGTCCAGGCCTGCGGCCAGGCCGACCGGGTTGGCGAAGTTCAAGCCCATCACCGTCACCGGCAACGCCGCTGGCTGCTTGCACAGCAGACCATTGAGCCCCAGGCGGCCACCGGCGCCGATCAGGTCCAGCGAGAGGTCGTGGGAGGTTTCCGGGGAGAGCTTGAACAGCAGCTGGCGGGCCAGGGTATACATGGGCGGGCGGACTCGCGGTGTGTGAGGGGGCGATTATAGCCAGCGCGCCGCCGGGGCGACAGGGCCATGGCACATGGGTTGCTATGTCTGTTGCATGCCGCTCTATTGCGAACGCTCGAGGAACTCCGTGAACACACCCCTCCCGACAACGCCCCTGGCCTGGGTCAACGGCAGCGACGCGCCGGAAAAACCCAGCCTGGACATCGGCTTCATGGCCTTGACCGACTGCGCCTCGGTGGTGGTCGCCGCCACCCAGGGCTTCGCCCAGCCATTCGGCCTGACCTTAAACCTGCGCCGCCAGGCCTCCTGGGCTGGGCTGCGCGACAAGCTGGTCAGCGGCGAGCTCGACGCCGCCCACTGCCTGTATGGGCTGGTATACGCCGTGCACCTCGGTATCGGCGGCGTGCCCGCCAGCCCCCTGGCCGTGCTTATGGGCCTGAACCAGAACGCCCAGGCCATCAACCTCTCCCCCGCACTGCAGCGCAAGGGCGTGACCAACCCCGAGGCACTGGCGCGGCTGGTGCACCAGCAAGGCGCACTCACCTTCGCCCAGACCTTTCCCACCGGCACCCATGCCCTGTGGCTGTACTACTGGCTGGCCAGCCAGGGGATTCACCCATTGCGTGACGTCAGCAGCGTGGTGGTGCCCCCGGCGCAGATGACCGCCCACCTGCAGGCCGGGCGTATCGACGGCTTCTGCGTCGGCGAACCCTGGTCGGCGGACGCGCTTGCCAAGGGCCAGGGCTTCACCCTGGCCACTAGCCAGTCGATCTGGCCCGATCACCCGGAAAAGGTCCTGGCCTGCGCCCGGGGTTTCGTCGAACAGTACCCCAACAGCGCCCGGGCACTGATCCAGTCGGTACTCGCCGCCGCGCGCTTCATCGAGCAGAGCCAGGAGAACCGCCGCAGCACCGCGCAACTGCTCAGCGGCAGCGCCTACCTTGACACCCCCGTCGACAGCATCGAGCCGCGCCTGCTCGGCGACTATCAGGATGGCCTCGGTCATCGCTGGCACGACCCCCATGCCCTGCGCCTGTTCGACCAGGGCCGGGCCAACCTGCCCTACCTGTCCGACGGCATGTGGTTCATGACCCAGTTCCGCCGCTGGGGCCTGCTGCGTGAAGACCCGGACTACCTCGGGGTCGCCCGCCAGGTGCAACAGCTGGCCCTTTACCGCGAGGCCGCCTCGGCACTGGGCGTGCCCTGCGCCGACCTACCCATGCGCAGCAGCCTGCTGCTCGACGGACGTCGCTGGGACGGCAGTGACCCCCATGGCTATGCGCGCAGCTTCCCCCTGCACGCCCTGGACGCGGCGCCTGATGCCCGCGCCAGTCACTGAGGGGGCGAACATGCTGCGTATCCTGCTGATCGACGACACCGAAAAGAAAGTCGGTCGTCTCAAGGCCGCCCTGATCGAGGCCGGCTTCGAAGTGATCGAGGCCGGCAACCTGAGCATCGATCTGCCCGCCTGTGTCGAAACGGTGCACCCGGACGTGGTGCTGATCGATACCGAGTCACCTGGCCGCGATGTGATGGAGCAGGTGGTGCTGGTCAGCCGCGATCGCCCCCGTCCGATCGTGCTGTTCACCGACGAGCACGACCCCGACGTGATGCGCCAGGCGATCCAGGCTGGAGTCAGCGCCTACATCGTCGAGGGTATCCAGGCCACGCGCCTGCAGCCGATCCTCGACGTGGCCATGGCCCGTTTCGAAAGCGACCAGGCATTGAAGGCGCAATTGCTGGCCCGCGACCAGCAACTGGCCGAGCGCAAGCGCATCGAACAAGCCAAGGGGCTGCTGATGAAAATGAAGGACTGCAACGAGGAAGCGGCCTACACCCTGATGCGCCGCCAGGCCATGAGCCGCCAGCAGAAGCTGATCCAGGTGGCGGAGCAGATCATCGCCATGTCGGAGATGCTGGGCTAGTTGCAATGACCCGCAGACCTTGGCCCGTCTCTTGCTCATGGAACACCAGGTAGCCAACGGCGGTTGCCCCCCAGACCCCGACAAAGACGTCGCTCCCCAGCCACTTATCCGTGGACCGGGCAGCGGCGTCTTTTCGTTTCCGCCCCTGCGTTGCGCGCCCCACGAGGTGTCCGATGAATACGAGCTTCTGGAAATCCGGGCATGTGCCCACCCTGTTCGCCGCCTTCCTGTATTTCGACTTGAGCTTCATGGTCTGGTACCTGCTCGGCCCGATGGCGGTGCAGATTGCCGCCGACCTGCAACTGACCGCACAGCAACGGGGCCTGATGGTGGCCACGCCGATCCTGGCCGGCGCGCTGCTGCGCTTTGCCATGGGTCTGCTGGTCGATCGCCTGTCGCCCAAGACCGCCGGGCTGATCGGCCAGGCGGTGGTGATCGTCGCCCTGGCCTGCGCCTGGCAGTTGGGCGTGCGCAGCTACGAACAAGCCTTGCTGCTGGGTGTGTTCCTTGGTTTTGCCGGGGCCTCGTTCGCCGTGTCCCTGCCGCTGGCCTCGCAGTGGTACCCGCCGCAGCACCAGGGCAAGGCCATGGGCATCGCCGGTGCCGGCAACTCCGGCACGGTGTTCGCCGCCCTGCTGGCGCCGGCGTTGGCCGCCGCCTTCGGCTGGAACAATGTGTTCGGCTTTGCCCTGCTGCCGCTGCTGCTGACCCTGGTGCTATTCGCCTGGCTGGCCCGCAATGCCCCGCAACGGCCCAAGCCCAAGGCCATGGCCGACTACCTCAAGGCCCTCGGCGACCGCGACAGCTGGTGGTTCATGTTCTTCTACAGTGTCACCTTCGGCGGCTTCATCGGCCTGGCCAGCGCCCTGCCTGGCTATTTCAGCGATCAGTACGGCCTGAGCCCGGTGACCGCCGGCTACTACACCGCCGCCTGTGTGTTTGCCGGCAGCCTCATGCGTCCGCTCGGCGGCGCCCTGGCCGATCGCTTCGGTGGTATCCGCACCCTGCTGGCGATGTACGGCGTGGCCGCCGTGTGCATCGCGGCGGTGGGCTTCAACCTGCCCAACGCGGCGGCAGCCCTGGCGCTGTTCGTCAGCGCCATGCTCGGGCTGGGGGCCGGAAATGGCGCGGTGTTCCAGCTGGTGCCGCAGCGCTTCCGCCAGGAGATCGGCGTGATGACCGGGCTGATCGGCATGGCCGGCGGCATCGGTGGCTTCCTGCTCGCCGCGGGCCTTGGCACCATCAAGCAGCACACCGGCGACTACCAGCTCGGCCTGTGGCTGTTCGCCAGCCTGGGCCTGCTCGCCTGGTTTGGCCTGCATGGCGTCAAGCAGCGCTGGCGCACCACCTGGGGCTCGGCGGCGATCACTGCGGCGCGGGTCTGAGGCGCACCCATGAGCCTGCTACTGAGCTTCGCCCAGGCCAGCGCCACAGGCCCGCGCACGGAAAACCAGGATGCCATGCGCCTGGTCACCCCGGCAGCCGAACTGGCAGCCAGCAAAGGCTACTTGTGCGCGCTGGCCGACGGCGTCAGCCAGTGCGCCGACGGCGGCCTGGCAGCACGCGCCAGCTTGCAGGCCCTGGCCCTCGACTACTACGCCACGCCCGCCACCTGGAGCGTGGCCCAGGCCCTGGACCGTCTGCTGGTGGCGCAGAACCGCTGGCTGCGCGCCCAAGGCAATGGCCAGCCGCTGCTCACCACCCTCAGCGCCCTGGTGCTGCGCGGGCGACGCTTCACCCTCGCCCACGTCGGCGACTGCCGGGTGTACCGCTGGCAGGACGACCAGCTGCAATGCCTGAGTGAAGACCATGTGTGGGACCAGCCCGGCATGCAGCACGTGCTCAAGCGCGCGCTGGGGCTGGACCAGCAGTTGCTGGTGGACTATCTGGAAGGCGATCTGCACGAAGGCGAGTGCTTCGTGCTGCTCAGCGACGGCGTGTGGGCCAGCCTGGGCGATGTGCATATCCAGTCGATCCTGCGCGAACACCCCGACCTGCAGGAAGCCGCCGATACCCTCGTGGCCAGCGCCCATCACTGCGGCAGCCAGGACAATGCCAGCGCCTTGCTGGTACGAGTCGACCAGCTGGGCGCGAGCAACCTGGGCGACACCCTGGCGCAGCTCAAGCAGTGGCCGCTGCCAGCCGCTTTGCGTGAAGGCCAGATGATCGATGGCTGGCAGGTCGACGGTTTGCTGGCCCAGAGCAGGCAAGCGCTGCTCTACCGCACCCGTGACCCGCAAGGTCGGCCCTGGTTGCTCAAGACCCTGCCCCCGGCCCGCGACAACGAGCCCGGGGCCGCCCAGACCTTGCTCATGGAAGAGTGGTTCCTGCGCCGGGTCGCCGGCCGCCACTTCCCCGAAGTGCACCCGGCCAGCCAGCGCCAGCACCTGTACTACCTGATGCGCGAATACCCGGGCACGACCCTCGCCAGCCTGCTCGTGGCGAGCGGCCCGCTGCCCCTGGCGCAATGGCTGGAAATGGCGCGCCAGCTGCTGCAGGCTGTCGGCGCACTGCACCGGCGCAACCTGCTGCACCGTGACATCAAGCCGGAAAACCTTCACTTGGGCGAAGATGGCCAGTTGCGCCTGCTCGACTTCGGGCTGGCGTACTGCCCGGGGCTTTCCGAAGACCCGCCCCACGCCTTGCCAGGCACGCCTTCGTTCCTTGCCCCGGAAGCCTACGACGGCCTGCCCCCTGCGCCGCGTCAGGACCTCTATGCCGCGGGCGTGACGCTTTACCAGCTGCTTACCGGCCACTACCCCTACGGCGAAGTCGAGGCGTTCCAACGGCCACGCTTCGGTACGCCAGTAAACCCGGCGCGCTACCGCCCGGATGTGCCGGAGTGGTTGCAGCACAGCCTGTTGCAGGCGGTGGCGGCAGATCCAGCGCAGCGCTTCGAGACCGCCGAACAGTGGTTGCTGTTGCTGGAGCGGGGGGATCGCCAGGAACTGGACGAGCGACCACGGCCGCTGCTTGAGCGTGAGCCACTGAAGGTATGGCGCACGATTGGGTTGCTGTCGCTGCTGTTGAACATGGTGCTGTTGCTGGTTCTGCTCAAGCACTAGGCTCTGTACGAGCCTAAGCACACAGGCAAACCGCGCCCCATAGGCACCCAGAAATCGCGGACAAAGAAAAACCCGGCCGAGGCCGGGTTTTTCGTGAAGCGTCAAACCAATTACTTGGCCTGGGCTTCTACCTGAGCTTCTACGCGACGGTTGACGGCGCGGCCAGCTTCGGTGGCGTTGTCGGCGACCGGACGGGTCTCACCGTAGCCAACCGAGTCAACACGGCTCGATTCAACACCGTACTGCTGGGTCAGGACCTGCTTGACAGCGCTGGCACGACGCTCGGACAGCTTCTGGTTGTAAGCGTCTGGGCCGACGGAGTCAGTGTGACCTTCCACGGTGGTGGTGGTCTGTGGGTACTGCTTCATGAAGTCAGCCAGGTTCTTGATGTCGCCGTAGCTGTTTGGCTTGACGACCGACTTGTCGAAGTCGAACTTGACGTCCAGCTCAACGCGAACGACTTCGGCAACAGCCGGGCAGCCATCAGCGTCAACGGTAACGTTGGCTGGGGTGTCAGGGCACTTGTCGACGTTGTCGCAGACGCCATCGTTGTCGCTGTCGGAGCAGACTTCGGCAACTGGAGCAGGCGCAGGAGCGGCTTTCTGGCCACCGCTGCCACCGAAGTTCAGACCCAGACCAACGGTCGGACCCCACTCGGTGTTGCCGTTGTCGATGTTGTACATGGCTTCGACGCCGGCACGGGCGAAGAACATGTCGGTGATGTACCACTTGGCGCCAGCGCCAACGTTGGCGAAGGTGGAGTGGTCACGGCCGCTACGAGTGGCCTGGCCCAGGCTCTCGTGAGCGAAACCGGCGGAAACGTACGGACGCAGTGCATCGCCTACGGTACCGAAGTGGTAGGTAGCGTCGAGCTTGGTCTTGGAGCCTTTGATGTCTTTGTTGAAGACTTCACCACGAGCGTTGTGGGTCTCGTTGTAGCCCAGGTCCAGGGAGACGTCGTCGGTCAGGAAGTAACCGAGGCGAACACCTGGATTGGTGCCGGTGTTCTTGAAGTTACGTTCGCTGTCGTAGAACTGCTTGGTAACGTTACCTTCGATTTCGACTGCGCCTTGGCCTTGAGCCAGAGCGCCGAGCGAAGTCACGGCTACGAGCGAGCCAATGGCCAAGCCCAAGGTGTTTTTCAATTTCATCCGTTAAATCCCCATCTGGTGATAGTTAAGCAGTCCCACCAACATCCGGGGGACAACTCGACGGCAAGTCTAGCAGAACTTGCCGGTTGGTTAGAGGTATTTGCAGGCCACTAAGTTTCAGCCACGCCTGCAAATTTCTCTCTAAGCTTGTCGAGCGCACGCTTGTAGCGCATTTTCGTGGCGCTCAGGCCCATGTGCATGATGTCCGCGATTTCCTGGAATTCCAGCTCCGCGACAAAGCGCAGCACCAGGATTTCCCGGTCGATCGGGTTCACATGTACCAGCCATTTATCCAGCCCGCCTTTTTCTTCCGGCTTTGGTGCCTTGTCCTCGGACGCCTCTTCGACAGGGTCCAGGCTCAGCGCATCCATCAGCCGGCGTTTGCGACGCTCCTTGCGGTACTGGGTGATGCATTCGTTGTAGGTGATGCTGTAGAGCCAGGTCTTGAACTTGGACTTGCCCTCGAAGTTCTTCAACCCGTAGAGCACCTTGAGCATCACCTCCTGACAGACATCGTCGGCATCCCGATCGTTCCCCAGGTAGCGCGCACAGACGTTGAACAGCGTGCGCTGGTAGCGCCGCATGAGCTCCTCATAGGCGCGGGTGACGTGAAACAGCTCCTCATGCGAACGCGCCACCAACTCCTCGTCGGTGAGCTCGCGGGGGTCATAACGCATGGGCGGCGAATGAACTTTATTCAAAACGGATCTGGCCGACAGTCAGGTCAATGTCGCCGCTCGGCCCCGTGGGCCGATTTTTGCGGCGGCATACATTAACAGCTTTTGTGCGGTTAGCGGCTATTCACGCGCTGCTCGAGGAGCTCGCGATTAGACAACGACACCAATTCGCCATCATCGGTCAGCAGGGTCGTCTTGACCGTGCCGATCTCCTCGATGTGCCCTTCGACCTCGCCAATCCGCACCTGCTGGCCAACCTGGTAAAGCTCGCGCACATAGATGCCGGCCAGGATCTGCCCGGCGATTTCGCGGCTGCCCAAGCCCATCGCCAGGGCAATTGCCAGACCAACGGTAATCAGCCCGATGACGATCACGTGGTTGAGCAGGTCGGTCTTGACCTCCAACTGGCTGATGGCTACCGAAATACTGATGATGATCACCAGACCCTGGACGATACGCCCAACGCCAGCAGCGTACTCCAGGCCGATGCCCTCGGCGGCGCCACGCACTAGGCCGTTGGCCAGTTGAGCCAACAGCACGCCGGCCAGCATCACCAGTGCCGCACCAAACACCTTGGGCAGGTACAACGCCAGCATGTCCAGGGTCGCCGAGACCCGCTCCAGGCCCAGCGACTCCGCCGCCGAAACCAGGAAGATCAACAGCACGAACCAATAGACGATCTTGCCGATCAATGTCGAGATCGGAACCTGGATACCAATCCGGGCGAGCATCTTGGTCAGGCCGGTGCCGCTCATCAGGCGGTCCAGGCCGAACTTGGCCAGCACCTTGGACAGCAAGGTGTCGAGCAGCTTGGCCACGACGAAACCAAGCAGCACCACGACCAGCGCGCCGAACAGGTTGGGGATGAAGTTCGCCACCTTGGTCCAAAGGGCAGTCATGGCGGTGACCAGGCTCTGGGTCCAGAGATCGAGTTCCATATTCAATCGGCCTTATCTGCAGGGCTGCCTGCGGCAGGGTTGCGGGTAGAGTTGCGGCGCACCGGCGCCACATGCGCCGAGCCATTGTTCACGGCGATCAGCAGCGCCTGGCTCCAGCGGCCAAGCAGGCTGAACAGATCGCCCGCGCCAACCTGGCGGTTGGCGGTCTTGAGCACACGACCCAGGCACGCGGCGTCGTCACGGTCCTGGCCGGACGGCGACGCCTTGAGCAGGTCACGCAGGGATTCTTCAAACGGATCGTGCATGGGCACCTCGCGCAATGTGAGTCAAAGACGTGGGTGCCAAGCGATGGGTCACACCTGCCACTGGGGCGAATGTTTCAAAATACCTCATTTCAGACCCAGCGCAGCCGACGGAACAACCACCACTGCCCCGCCGCCAGCCCCAGCACCACGGTGCAGGCGAGCGCGAAGCCGTAGGGGTTTTCCGCCCCGGGAATACCGCCGACATTGATGCCCAGCAGGCCCGTGACAAAGCTCATGGGCAGGAAAATGCAGGTAATGATGCCAAACCGGTACATGGTCCGGTTCATCCGCTCGCTGCGGCGCCGATCCTCGCTTTCCAGCACCAGGGCGGCTCGCTCGCGAGCCAGTTCGAGTTCTTCGAGGTAGCGGATCAGGCTGTTGTTCAGCTCGTTCCAGTAGTCCGCGTCAGCATCGGCGAACCAACTGCATTTATTGCGCGATAGCTGGGCATAGATATCGCGCTGAGGGGCAAGGAAACGGCGCAGGCCGGCGGCACGACGGCGGATCTGCTGCAGGCTGCCCTGTGCCGGCGAATACCGTTCGTCGGATTCTGCCTTCTCCTCTTCCAGATCGACCGCTTCGGACAGGTCGCTGACCAGCGCCTGGACCTTTTCGGTCAACAGTTCGCCCATCAGCAACAACAGTTCGGAAGCCGTTTTCGGGCCCCGGCCCTCATCCAGTTGCTGGAGCACCTCGTCGCTGGCGCGCAGCGGCCGCAAACGCAGCGAGATGACTCGCCGCGCCTCGGCGAAGATACGCACCGAGACCATGTCCTCGGGTTCGGCACCCGGGTTGAGATTGACCCCGCGCAGGAACAGCAGCATCTGCTCGCCGGCCATCTGCAACAGGCGCGGGCGGGTGTTCTCCTCAAGCAACAGTTCGCAGGCGAACTCGCTCAGACCGCTGTCGTGCAGCAGCCAGGTGCGGGTCTGCGGATGGCTGCGGTCCCAGTGCAGCCACAGGCTCTCCTGGGGCTGCAACTGCAGGTCGTCCAGCTCGGTGCGGGCGATCGAACGCGCGCCACCCTTGCCATCGAGCACCAGGGCATGCACCAGGCCCCATTGCGCGTTGTCTTCCTCGAACATCAAAGCTCCATGGGTGTGCGGCGAATCACTCGGGCATCTTCAGCGGGCTTGGCGAGACCAGCACGCCGTTGTTGTCGGCGTACACGTATTCGCCCGGGCGGAAGGTCACGCCGGCAAAGGTCACCGCGACATTGAGGTCGCCAATGCCGCGCTTGTCAGTCTTCATCGGGTGGCTGGCCAGGGCCTGGATACCGACATCGGTCTGCGCCAGCACGTCCACGTCACGCACGCAGCCGTAGATCAGCAGGCCTTCCCAGCCATTCTTCGCGGCCTTCTCCGCGAGCATGTCGCCCAGTAGCGCACGGCGCAGCGAACCGCCGCCGTCGACCACCAGGACCTTGCCCTTGCCGTCGAGCTCGACCTGTTCCTTGACCAGGGAATTGTCTTCGAAGCACTTGATGGTGACGATTTGGCCGCCGAATGAGTCGTGGCCGCCGAAGTTGCTGAACATGGGTTCGAGCACCTGGACCAGGTCCGGGTAGGCGTCGCACAGGTCGGGCGTTACGTAATGCTGCATGGGAAACTCCTGTCAGTCACAACGAAAGCGGGTGTCGGCCAAGGCTACACCTTGGGAGGGCCGGCAGTCATCCGGGACCGAGCAGTCAGTTGAACCGTCGCCGCGCCGGCCGATGTTCAACTGGCAGCCACAGGCTCCATCACCACCGTCGAGGCATGCACCGGCACCAGGGGGTCGCGCAGCCAGCGCTCCATCAACGGCCACACCTGCGTCTGCGCCGCCTTGCTGACCAGCATGTCGACATGCCCGAAGGCCTCGAAGCCCTCCTCCCGACCCAGGCGCAGGAACTGCCTGGCATCACCGCCAAACTGCTCGAACAGCTTGCGGCAGGCCCACACCGGATCCTGGAAGTCACCGGCCCCGGCCACCGCCAGCAGCGGCACCTCGACTTCGGCCAGCCCCGCCCACCAGTCCTTCTCCTTGTCGCCGAAGCGGCCGAACAGGCCATTCCAGCGCAGGCTCTCCAGGGCCAGGCCGATGGGTTCGTCTTCCGGGCCCCGCTTGAGGCGCGAACCGGAAATCTGCGCAAAACGCTTGAGCAGCATGCGCGCGCCCCACTCCACCGGTGGCACTTTTAACGACCAATAAACCCGGCTGACCTGGGTACCAAACAACGCCGCACTGGCCACCAGGCCGGTGTCGAGATAGCCGCTGCCCAGCGCCGCCGCCAACGTGGTGCCGCCCAGCGAGTGGCCGATCCAGCGCGGTACCTGCCCGGCTTTTTCATGTACGAAGGCGCCGATCACCGGCAGGTCGTAGCGCGCATAGTCGGCCACGCGGTTCTGCCGCCAGTCGCGGTTGCGCGGCGACAGGCCGTGGCCACGCATCTCCGGGATCCACACATCGAAACCGGCGCGCGCCAGGTAGGCGCCCAGGCCGATGCCCTTGGGCGAATACCAGAAGCGCCGGTTGGAGAAGCTGCCGTGCAGGAGAATGACCGGCATGCCCTGGACGCGGTCCTGATCGGCCAGGCCCAGGCGGGTGACGGCCAGCTCTACGCTCGCATCCGGGCTGTTGCCGGCCTTGATCCGGTAGACGTCTTCGCTGAGGTCGCCGCGGCGCTCGGCACTGAGCAACGCGACGGGAAATTGGGTGCTGCTGCTTTGCATGGCTTCACAAATTCATTGGACATGAAACGTGGGAGCGGCGGTGCGCCGATGCGACTTGCCCACGATGGCGTCAGAGCAGACTACAGAGGTGTCTTCACTGACGCTATCGCGGGGCAAGTCGCATCGGCGCACTGCCGCTCCCACGCACTAACACCAGGGCGCAACAGGCGCCCTGTTACCGCATCAGGCCGCGCCCTGGCCTTCGGCCAGGAAGAACCAGGTCTCGAGCACCGAGTCCGGGTTCAGCGACACGCTTTCGATGCCCTGCTCCATCAACCACTTGGCCAGGTCGGGGTGGTCCGACGGGCCCTGGCCGCAGATGCCGATGTACTTGCCGGCCTTGTTGCACGCGGCGATGGCGTTGGCCAGCAGCTTCTTCACGGCAGGATTTCGCTCATCGAACAGGTGGGCGATGATGCCGGAATCGCGGTCCAGGCCCAGGGTAAGCTGGGTCAGGTCATTGGAGCCGATGGAGAAGCCGTCGAAGTACTCGAGGAACTCTTCGGCCAGGATGGCGTTGGACGGCAGTTCGCACATCATGATCACGCGCAGGCCGTTGTCGCCGCGGGCCAGGCCGTTTTCGGCGAGCAGGTCGACGACCTGGCTGGCCTCGCCCAGGGTGCGCACGAACGGCACCATGATCTCGACGTTGGTCAGGCCCATCTCGTTGCGCACGCGCTTGAGCGCACGGCACTCGAGCTCGAAGCAGTCACGGAACGACTCGCTGATGTAGCGCGACGCACCGCGGAAGCCCAGCATCGGATTTTCTTCTTCCGGCTCGTAGAGCTTGCCGCCGATCAGGTTGGCGTATTCGTTGGACTTGAAGTCCGAAAGGCGCACGATGACCTTTTTCGGGTAGAAGGCCGCAGCCAGGGTGCTGATGCCCTCGACCAGCTTCTCGACATAGAAGCCGACCGGGTCGTTGTAGCCGGCAATGCGCTTGTCGACGCTCTCTTTCAGCTCCGGCGGCAGGCCGGCGTAGTTGAGCAGCGCCTTGGGGTGCACGCCGATCATACGGTTGATGATGAACTCCAGGCGCGCCAGGCCGACACCGGCATTGGGCAACTGGGCGAAGTCGAAGGCGCGGTCCGGGTTGCCGACGTTCATCATGATCTTGAACGGCAGCTCCGGCATGGCATCGACCGAGTTCTGCTTGATGTCGAAGCCCAGCTCACCTTCGAAGATGAAGCCGGTGTCGCCTTCGGCGCAGGAAACGGTGACGCCCTGGCCGTCCTTCAGGACCTGGGTGGCGTTACCGCAGCCGACCACCGCCGGGATGCCCAGCTCACGGGCGATGATCGCCGCATGGCAGGTACGCCCGCCACGGTTGGTCACGATGGCGCTGGCGCGCTTCATCACTGGTTCCCAGTCAGGGTCGGTCATGTCCGAGACCAGCACATCGCCTGGCTGGACCTTGTCCATCTCGGACACGTCGTTGATCACGCGGACCTTGCCGGCGCCGATGCGCTGGCCGATGGCGCGGCCCTCGACCAGCACGGTGCCCTTCTCTTTCAGCAGGTAGCGCTCCATGACATTCGCGCTGGCGCGGCTCTTCACGGTCTCGGGACGGGCCTGGACGATGTACAGCTTGCCGTCGTCACCGTCCTTGGCCCACTCGATGTCCATCGGGCGCTGGTAGTGCTGTTCGATGATCATGGCCTGCTTGGCCAGTTCATTGACTTCGTCGTCGCTCAGGCAGAAGCGCGCACGCTCGGCGCGGTCGACCTCGACGGTCTTGACCGAACGACCGGCCTTGGCTTCGTCGCCATAGACCATCTTGATCGCCTTGCTGCCCAGGTTGCGGCGCAGGATCGCCGGGCGACCGGCCTGCAAGGTGTTCTTGTGCACGTAGAACTCGTCCGGGTTGACCGCACCCTGAACCACGGTTTCACCCAGGCCATAGGCACCGGTGATGAACACCACGTCGCGGAAGCCCGACTCGGTGTCCAGGGTGAACATCACGCCCGCGGTACCGGTCTCGGAGCGGACCATGCGTTGCACGCCAGCGGACAGGGCGACCAGCTTGTGGTCGAAGCCCTGGTGCACGCGGTAGGAAATGGCCCGGTCGTTGAACAGCGAGGCGAACACTTCCTTGGCCGCGCGGATCACGTTGTCGACGCCACGGATGTTGAGGAAGGTCTCCTGCTGGCCGGCGAAGGAGGCGTCCGGCAGGTCTTCGGCGGTGGCCGAGGAACGCACGGCCACGGCCATGTTGTCATTGCCCTGGGACATTTCGGCGAAGGCGGTTCGGATTTCCGAATCGAGACGCGCCGGGAAATCGGCTTCCATCACCCACTGGCGGATCTGCGCGCCGGTCTTGGCCAGGGCGTTGACATCGTCGACATCCAGCGCGTCGAGCGCCGCATGAATGCGGTCGTTGAGGCCACTTTGCTCGAGAAAATCGCGGTACGCCTGAGCCGTAGTGGCAAAGCCGCCCGGCACCGAGACACCGGCACCTGCGAGGTTACTGATCATCTCGCCCAGGGATGCGTTCTTGCCCCCCACATGCTCCACATCATGGACGCCGAGCTTATCGAGGGAAACTACGTACTCTACCAAGGTGATCTCTCCACTAACTGTATTGGAAAAGCTCAAGGGCGCCCGCCTGCCTGAATGACTGGGCCGGACGCTTGTGGCCTGGACCTGGAAAATAAGTGAGAATGCCGTGCAACCGCGTTCGGCAAACCGAACCTATCATATCCAGAAATCTTCGGCAGCTTAAGGCCCCCAGGTGCAAATGAAACGAACCGCGTTCTTCATCTCCGACGGTACCGGCATCACTGCAGAAACGCTGGGCCAGAGCCTGCTCGCACAATTCGAGAGCATTCCGTTCAATAAATTCACGCGCCCCTACATCGACACGCTGGAAAAGGCCCGGGCCATGGTCCAGCAAATCAACGCCGCGGCCGAGCGCGACGGGGTGCGTCCGATCATTTTCGACACCATCGTCAACCAGGACATCCGTGAGGTCATGGCCACCTCCAATGGCTTCATGATCGACATCTTCTCGACGTTTTTATCCCCTCTCGAGCAGGAATTGACCGCCCATTCGTCGTATTCCGTGGGCAAATCCCACTCGATCGGTGGCAATTCCAACTACATGGAGCGTATCGAGGCGGTCAACTTCGCCCTGGACAATGACGACGGCGCACGCACCCACTACTACGACAAGGCCGACCTGATCCTGGTGGGCGTGTCGCGCTGCGGCAAGACCCCGACCTGCCTGTACATGGCCATGCAGTTCGGCATTCGCGCCGCCAACTACCCGCTGACCGAGGACGACATGGAGCGCCTGCAGTTGCCGGCGGTGCTCAAGAAGCACCACAACAAGCTGTTCGGCCTGACCATCGACCCCGACCGCCTGACCGCGATCCGCCACGAACGCAAGCCCAACAGCCGCTACGCAAGCTTCGCCCAGTGCGAGTTCGAGGTGCGCGAAGTGGAGAACCTGTTCCGTCGGGAGAACATTCCCAACATCAATTCCACGCATTTTTCGGTGGAGGAGATTTCGGCGAAGATCCTGGTGGAGAAAGGGGTGGAGCGGCGGTTCAAGTAACGCGAGGGGCTCGTCACAAGATTTTTATCGCCAGTGAGACCGCGCGGGCGGCGCTCGATTCGCGCACCACCACAAACTCCGCGCACGCCCCATGAAAAAGCCCCGGCATCGCTGCCGGGGCTTTTTTCACTTCAGCGCAAGGCTCAGGACGGAATCACCGCCGCCTGACCGCTCAGCGCCAGGTCGACCAGCTCGCGGTTGGCCACCGCGTACATCGCATAGTCGGTGCCAGTGGCGTTGCGCAGGTCGTCGAGCATGGCGCGCCAGCGCTCGACCATCACCCGGTGCTGCTCGCACCACAGGGCCACGCGGGCGTCCATGTCTTCCGGCGCGTCGGCCATCTGCAGCACGGAGATGGTGATCGCCCGCTGCTGCAGGTCGATGTCGTCGCGGAACGCCTCGCGGGCCAGGGCCTGCCAGTTGTTCTCCACCGGCAGGTTGCTGATCTCCTGCAGGTACCAGGTCAGGTCCAGCGAGCTGCCCACCGCGAAGAACGCCTTGGCCACCTGCGCCGGATCGTGCCCGGTGACATCCGAGGCCTCGATGATCGGCAGCAGGGTGTACAGGTGCGTGGTGCCAGCGACCATGCGCGCCAACAACTCCGGTACCCCGGCGTCGACGAAGCCCTGGTAGCGGTTCATCCAGCGCTCGCGGGTCGGCCCCTCCAGCAGTTCGTCGAGTTTCAGCCCCAACTGGGCGATCTTCGGCCCGAAGTGAGCCACATCACGCCCAGCATCCTGCTCGTTGCGGCGGCTGCGCAGGAACCAGCGGGTGGCCCGACGGCCCAGACGCATCAGTTCGTCCATCAGGGTCAGCTGAATCTCGGCCGGGACTTGGTAGTCCAGGGCCTCGATCTGGCGGAACCAGTGCGGCAGGTGGAAGATGTCGCGCACGATCACGTAGGCGCCCGCCACGTTGGCCGGGCTCATGCCGGTGGACTCCTTCAGGCGCTGCACGAAGGTGATGCCCATGTTGTTGACCAGGTCGTTGGCGATCTGGGTGCTGACGATCTCGCGCTTCAGGCGGTGGCGACGCATGGAGTCGGCGAACTTGCTGACCAGCGACGGCGGGAACGCGGTCTCCATGTCGCGGGTCAGGTAGTCGTCGTCCGGCACCAGCGACTTGAGCAGTTGCTCCTTGAGGTCGATCTTGCTGTACGAGATCAGCACCGACAGCTCGGCGCGGGTCAGGCCCTGCCCGGCCGCCAGGCGTTCGGCCAACTGTTCCTCGCTGGGCAGGAACTCGATGGCGCGGTCCAGCTTGCCACGTGCTTCCAGGTCAGCCATCAGGCGCTTGTACTCGGCGATGCGCTCGCGGGCACGGCGTGCCGCCAGCGACAGCGCTTGCGTCTGCTTGTAGTTGTTGCCCAGCACCAGCCCGGCGACTTCGTCGGTCATGCTGCCCAGCAGCTGGTTGCGCTGCTTCTCGGTCATGTCGCCACCCTGCACCACTTCGTTGAGCAGGATCTTGATGTTGACCTCGTGGTCGGAGCAGTCGACGCCACCGGCGTTGTCGATGAAGTCGGTGTTGGTGGCGCCGCCATTGAGACCGAACTCGACACGGCCGAGCTGGGTCATGCCCAGATTGCCGCCCTCGCCCACCACCTTGCAGCGCAGCTCGTTGCCGTTGACGCGCAGGGCGTCGTTGGCCTTGTCGCCAACATCGGCGTGGCTTTCCGTACTGGCCTTGACGTAGGTGCCGATGCCGCCGTTCCACAGCAAGTCCACCGGCGCCTGCAGCAGTGCATGCAGCAGTTCGGTCGGGGTCAGGCGGTCGGCCTCGATGGCGAAGCGTTCCTTCATCTGCGGGCTGATGGCGATGCTCTTGGCGCTGCGCGGGAAGATCCCGCCGCCTTCGGACATGATGCCGGTGTCGTAGTCGCTCCAGGCTGAACGCGGCAGGTCGAACAGGCGCTTGCGCTCGGCGAAGCTGGTGGCCGGGTCCGGATTCGGGTCGATGAAGATGTGCAGGTGGTTGAACGCCGCCACCAGTTGCAGCTTGTCGGACATCAGCAGACCGTTGCCGAACACGTCGCCGGCCATGTCACCGACACCGACCACGGTGATCGGGTCTTCCTGCACGTTGATGCCGCGCTCGCGGAAGTGGCGCTGCACGCCCACCCACGCGCCACGGGCAGTGATACCCATCTTCTTGTGGTCATAGCCGGCCGAGCCGCCCGAGGCGAACGCATCACCCAGCCAGAAGCCGTAGTCGATGGCGATGCCGTTGGCGATGTCGGAGAAGGTCGCGGTGCCCTTGTCCGCCGCCACCACCAGGTACGGATCGTCGTCATCGTGGCGCACCACGTTGGCCGGCGGCACTACGCCACCGTCCTTGAGGTTGTCGGTGATGTCGAGCAGGCCCGAGATGAAGATACGGTAGCACGCCACGCCTTCGGCGGCGATCTCGTCACGGCTGCCGCCCAGCGGCAGGCGACGCGGCAGGAAGCCGCCCTTGGCGCCAACCGGCACGATCACCGAGTTCTTCACCTGCTGGGCCTTGACCAGGCCGAGCACCTCAGTGCGGAAGTCTTCCTCGCGGTCCGACCAGCGCAGGCCGCCGCGGGCGACGTTGCCGAAGCGCAGGTGCACGCCCTCGACCCGTGGCGAATAGACGAAGATCTCGAACTTCGGCACCGGCTTGGGCAGCTCGGGGATCAGCTTGGGGTTGAACTTGAAGCTGAAGTACGACTTGTTCTGCCCGTTGGCGTCCGGCTGGTAGAAGTTGGTGCGCAGGGTCGCCTTGATCAGGTCCAGGTAGCGACGCAGGATGCGGTCCTCGTTGAGCACCTGCACGTCGTCCAGAGCGGTGAGTATCGCCTGTTCCAGGCGCTGCTGCTTGTCGTCGAGGTCTTCGTTGGTGAGCTTGCGCGCCAGGTAGAATCGGGTCTTGAACAACCGGGTCAGCTCGCGGGCGATATCGGTGTGGTTGTTCAGGGTGCTGGCGATGTAGCCCAGGTCGAAGCCCAGGCGGATCTGCTTGAGGTAACGGGCGTAGGCCCGCAGCAGCGCGACGTCGCGCCACGGCAGGCCAGCGGTCAGCACCAGGCGGTTGAACGCGTCGTTCTCGGCATCGCCCTTGACGATATGGACGAAGGCGTCCTGGAAGGTGTCGTTGAGCTGCTGGATGTCAAGGTTGAGGCCTTCGCTGTAGGTGAAGGCGAAGTCGTGGATCCAGAACTCGCGGCCACTGGCGTGGCGCAGGCGGTAGGGGAACTCGCCGAGCACGCGCAGGCCGAGGTTTTCCAGGATCGGCAGCACGTCCGACAGTGCCAGTGGCGTATCGGCGTGGTAGAGCTTGCAGTGCAGCGTGCGCTCACCGAGCTGGGTCAGCGGCTGGTAGAAGCTCATGGCCAGCGGCTTGGCCTCGGACAGGTTGAGCACATGTTGCATGTCGACCACTGCCGAGTGCGCGGCGAAGCGCTCGCGATAGCCGGCCGGGAAGCCTTTCGGGAAATCGGCGAGGATGTTGGTGCCGTGGGCTTCGCCAAAGTTTTCCACCACCAGCGCCGAGAAGTCGTCCTGCCACGAACGGCAGGCCTGGATCACTTCGTTCTCCAGTTGCTGCGGGTCGATCTCGATGCGGTTCTTCGGGTCGACCCGCAGGATCAACTGGACGCGGGCCAGCACAGACTCGGAGAAGAAGGTCCAGAACTCGCAGTCGGTGGCTTTCAGGCGCTCCATCAGCACCTGCTGGATCTTCTGCCGCACCTCGGTGGAGTAGATCTCGCGCGGTACGTAGGCCAGGCAGTAGCAGAAGCGGCCGTACGGATCCTTGCGCAGGAACACGCGGATCTTGTTGCGTTCCTGGATCTGCACGATCGACATGGCGGTGCTGAACAGCTCGTCCACCGGGGTCTGGAACAGGTCGTCGCGGGGCAGCACTTCGAGGACCTGGGCCAGTTCCTTGCCCAGGTGCGCTTTCGGATCGAAGTGCGAACGGCGCTCGACTTCAGCGACCTTGCCGCGGATGTAGGGAATGGTGTGCACGCTCTCGCCGTACACCGACGAGGTGTACAGGCCCATGAAGCGGCATTCCTTGACGACCTTGCCGTCCTGGTCGATCTGGCGGATCGACACGTAATCCGGGTAGGCCGGACGATGCACGCGGCTCGGCTGCGAGGCTTTGGCGAACGACAGCAGGCGCGGTTCGCGCAGGTAGGCGACGGCGTAGTCCTCGATGCGCAGGTCGTCGGCGCCAAGACCGGCGCGCAGCAGGCGGGCCAGGCCCAGGAACGAAGCGTCGTCGTAGACCAGGTGGCCGCCGTCGGCGTCGGACTCGACGGTGAACTCCTCATAGCCGAGGAAGGTGAAATGGTTGTCCAGCAGCCACGACAGGAAGCTTTTCACCTCAGCCTTGTCGTTCTGCGCGGGGCCGAAGGCGTTCTGCTCCACCAGTTCCAGCAGCTCGCGGATCTTGGCTTTCATCGGCTCGAAGTCGGTGACCACGCCGCGCACCTCGGCCAACACCTGCTCCAGCTCCATGGTCAGGGTGTTGAGCTCGGCGGTATTGGAGCAGCGGTCGATCTCCAGGTACATCAGCGATTCATGGTTGACGCCCTCGCCCAGGGTGCCCTTGGGCAGCAGCTCGACCAGCTCGCCCTTGGCGCCGCGGCGCACGCTGAGCACGGTGGTCTGCAGGGTGTGGATGCTGTAGCCGCGGCGGTTGAGCTCGGTGCGCACCGAGTCGACCAGGAATGGCAGGTCGTGGTGCAGTACCTCGACCACGGTGTGCGTGGACTGCCAGCCGTGGCGTTCGTAATCGGGGTTGTAGACCCGCACCTGCGGGTGCGCGGCGTCGAAGCGCTCGATGATGCGCCAGGCGGACAGCGTGCAGCCGGCCAGGTCCGACAGCCTGCGCTGAGTGAGTTCGTCCAGAGAGATGATGCCGAAGAACTGTTCAGCGAACAGTGCCACTTGTGGCAGGGACTGTTCGTTGATGTGCTGCGCCAGGGCCGCTTGCAGTTGATGCTGGAAGTCGGCTTTGCTGGCTGCGGTGAAGAACGCCATCTGTGGTACTCCGCTTGGGCTTTGTTATAGGTGAAGCGTCGCGTACATGCGCCTTGTACGGATCAACCATAGCCAACCCGTGGCAAGACAGAAGCGTTGGGTACCTGCAAAAGCGACTGCCAGGTGGCTGTGCCTTTACGGGAACCCATCGACAGGGCAGCTTAACGACTGAACGGTCACTTGGGCTTGCAGCGCTGCGACAATTTCGGTCAATGCGCGGTAACTTTACGTTTATCAGTGTGCGCAAGGCTGTCAGAATTCCTTTTCATTTCCATTGATCCGAGTGCGCCATGCAATTGAAAACCGCCCTGCTCTTCGCCACCCCCTGCGACGACGAGGAAGACAACATGGCGACCCTGTGCTGCCACAGCGACAAGGGCCAGATGTTCCTGCTGACCCGCTACCCGGACGAGGACACCGTCGACCTGACCCTGGACGACGAGCCGTCGACGCTGGACGGGCTGAAGGTGACCTTGAGTGCCACCCGCCTGCTGATCGAGGTGGCGGCCGGGGATCGCGACGCGCTGAAGGGCGACGAGGAACTGGAGATCATCCTGACCACCTCGGGCAGCGACCTGGAGGAAGTGGCGCTGACCTTGCGCAACATCCTCGACGGGACCGGGACGTTCGTGTCCGAGATCTAGGCAGGTCATCCGGGCCTCGTCGCGGGGCTTGAGTCTTGCGCGATGAAGGCACAAGACCATTGACAGCCGCAGGCGCGGACGGGCATTGTCTGACAACCTGACCAATAGGCACCCGCACGCCCATGCTAGAGCTACAGCGTCCCGACACCCTCGTTGAACGCGTCGTCAGCGCCATTCGCGCCGAGATCGATGCCGGCCGCCTGGCCGCCGAGTCGCGTCTGCCCACCGAACAGCAGTTGGCCGAACAGCTCAATGTCAGCCGCTCGGTCGTGCGCGAGGCCGTGGCGCAGCTCAAGGCCGATGGCGTGCTGATCGCTCGCCGCGGGCTCGGTTCGTACATCTCGCAGACTCCCAACGGCACGGTGTTCCGCTTTCCCGGCAGCAACGGGCGCAAGCCGGACCTGGTGCAGATGTTCGAGATGCGCCTGTGGATCGAGACCCAGGCCGCCGCCATCGCCGCTCGCCGCCGCGACGCCGACGACCTGCAGCGCATGGCCGCGGCTCTGGGCACCATGGAAGACCCGCGCAGCGACTTCGCCACCGCCGCGGCCGCCGACGTGGCCTTTCACCGGGCCATCGCCGATGCCGGCAAGAACGACTACTTCGTCGCCTTCCACGATTTCCTCGGTGGCCAGCTGGCCGCAGCGCGCCGCACCGCCTGGGAAAACTCCGCCACCCCGGCCGTGGGCGGTTCGGCCGACGCCCTCCGTGAGCACCGGGCGCTGTACCAGGCCATTGCCGACGGTGATCGGCAGGCGGCCGCCGCCTGCGCCGAGGCCCATCTGCGCGCTTCGGCCAAGCGCCTGAAACTCGATCTTCCCGACCTCGACTGATTCTGGAGACCCCTATCGCAGCCTGGCGAGGTTTTACGCGCACTACTTAGTCTGACAACCTGATAAGCAGATTCACCGACAAGAATTCCAAGGTACCCTGCATGACTTACGACTATTGCATCATCGGCGGCGGCATCGTCGGCCTCGCCACCGCGATGGCCCTGCTCACCCGTCGCCCCGGCGCCTCGCTGCTGATCCTGGAAAAGGAAGCCAGCCTCGGCCGCCACCAGACCGGCCACAACAGCGGCGTGATCCATGCCGGCATCTACTACGCCCCCGGCAGCCTCAAGGCCGACCTGTGCAAGCGCGGCGCCCAGGCCACCAAGGACTTCTGCGCCGAGCACGGCATCGCCTTCGAGGTCTGCGGCAAGCTGCTGGTGGCCTCCAACGACCTGGAGATTCAGCGCATGCAGGCGCTGTACGAGCGTTCGCAACAGAACGGCCTGAAGGTCGAGCGCCTGCACGCCGGCGCCCTGCGTGAACGCGAGCCGAACATCGTCGGCAAGGGCGCGCTGTTCCTCGACGCCACCGGTATCGTCAACTACCAGCAGGTATGCGACGCCATGGCCAAGGTGATTCGCCAGGCCGGGGGCGAAGTGCACCTGTCCACCGCCGTGCGCGCCATCCAGGAGCATGCCGATCATGTCGCGGTCAGCACCGACGGCAACACCTGGCGCGCCCGCCAACTGGTGGCCTGCGCCGGCCTGCAATCCGACCGCCTGGCGCGCTTGGCCGGGGTGCAGATCGACCACCAGATCATCCCCTTCCGCGGCGAGTACTACCGCCTGCCACCAAGCAAGAACCAGATCGTCAACCACCTCATCTACCCGATTCCCGATCCGGAGCTGCCGTTCCTTGGCGTGCACCTGACACGAATGATTGACGGCAGTGTCACCGTCGGCCCCAACGCGGTGCTCGGCTTTGGCCGGGAGAACTACCGCAAGTTCTCGGTGAACTGGCGCGATGTCGCCGAGTACGCAGGCTTCCCCGGCTTCTGGAAAACCATCTGGAACAACCTGGGTTCCGGCACCACCGAGATGAAGAACTCGCTGTTCAAGCGTGGTTACCTGGAACAGTGCCGCAAGTACTGCCCATCCCTCGAAGTCGAGGATCTGCTGCCCTATGAGGCCGGCATCCGCGCCCAGGCGGTAATGCGCGACGGCACCTTGGTCCACGACTTCCTGTTCGCCGAGACGCCGCGCATGGTGCACGTATGCAACGCACCGTCGCCGGCCGCCACCTCGGCCATCCCCATCGGCCAGATGATCGCCGAAAAGATCCTCGAGGCCCGCTGAAGCACCTGCTGCATCCACTACTACAAAGACAACAAGGAAACCTCAGATGTCGGTATACGAGACGGCCCCGGCCGCGCCCGAAACCCCAGAGCAACAACGCAAGCGCCTGCGCAAGGTGGCGGCGGCGACCATCTTCGGTTCGATGCTGGAGTGGTATGACTTCTACCTCTACGCGACCATGGCGGCGATCGTCTTCTCGAAGATCTTCTTCGACCCGAGCAACCCGGCGGTGGCCTCGCTGCTGGCGTTCTCCACCTTCGCCATCGGCTTCATCGCCCGCCCGTTCGGCGGCGTGCTGTTCGGCTACCTGGGCGACCGTTTCGGGCGCAAGCATGTGCTGGTGATCACCTTCTGCATGATGGGTCTGTGCACCATGCTGATCGGCCTGATCCCCGGCTACGCAACCATTGGCATCTGGGCGCCGATCCTGCTGGTGATCATCCGCATCATCCAGGGCCTGGGCGCCGGTGCCGAGTTGTCCGGCGCGGCAGTAACCTCCTACGAACACGCCAGCGAAGGCAAGCGCGGCAGCCAGGGCGCCTGGCCGGCGCTGGGGCTGAACCTGGGCTTGCTGCTATCGTCGCTGACCGTGTACCTGCTGACCATGAACGGCAACGAATTCCTGCTGGCCGGCGGTTGGCGCATCCCGTTCATCGCCAGTATCGCGCTGGTGGCGGTGGGCCTGTGGGTGCGCAAGAGCATCCCCGAGACCCCGGACTTCAAGGAGCTGGACAAGGCCGACGACAAACCGCAGGTGTCGCCGCTGAAGCTGCTGTTCAGGAACGACCTCAAGGGCCTGGCCGTGGTGTTCTTCGTGGCGGTGGGCTACAACGCCCTGAGCTACATCTTCAAGACCTTCTCGCTGGCCTACCTCACCCAGTTCAAGGGCGTCGAGGCCCATGTCACCTCGCTGTCGGTGACCCTGGCCAGCCTGGTGGCGATCTTCGCCGTGCCGTTCTTCGGCTGGCTGTGCGACAAGTGGAGCAGCAAGACCGTGCTGATGCTCGGCGGGCTGCTGTCGGCGTTGTTCGCCTTCCCGTTCCTGCAACTGCTGTCGACTGGCGAGCCGATGATGATCTACTTGGCTATCGCCGTGGGCACCGGGATCCTGGCGCCGATGATGTTCGCCCCGCAGGGGTCGTTCCTCAGCCGGCAATTCCCCACGCAGACGCGCTCGTCCGGGTTCGGCACCGGGCGAGAGGTCGGTACCGCGGTGGCCGGTGGCCTGGCGCCGTTGGGTGGGCTGGCGCTGGTGGCAGGTTCGGCGACTCATTCCACCGATGGCGTGGCGATGATATTGGCGGTGGCCGGGGTGCTGGTGGTGGTGTTTGCGTTCTTTGACCAAGGGTGGCGGCATTCGAAGGCGAAGAACTAAACAAAGCCACGATCCGATCCGATCCGATCTTGATCTTGATCTTGATCTTGATCTTGATCTTGATCTTGATCTTGATCGCAAGATTAACTGCGTAGTCACTAGCGACAGCTGCGTTAGTTCAGGCGCCGCCCGTAACTTCGCGACTTCAGGAGGCC
>NZ_JBOBDQ010000048.1:0-46545 GCF_050586565.1 Pseudomonas sp. WC1 | reverse complement strand
GCTGCCGGCGTCCACCGCCAGCCCCAGCGGCGCAGCCGCATAGGTGCTCAGGTCGAGCCGGTCGAGTTCGACCCGGCGCGCTCCCGCCACTTCGGGCTGATCGCTGTGGGTCAGCAGCAGCGCCGCCCCGCTGTCGCCGACCATGAACGCCTGGCGTTCGACCGGGGCATTGCCGTCCAGCGGTACGAACACCGCCGCGCACTTGCTCACCGCCAGTTGGGCCGCCAACAGGTCGAAGGAGCGTGGCAGCAACAAGGCCACGCGATCACCGGCACGTAGGCCCTGCTCGAGCAGGTAGACGGCCAGGCGATTGGCCTGGTCATCGAGCTGGGCATAGCTCCACTGGCGTTCACCGTGGATCACCGCGAGTGCCTCTGGCGTGCTCGCGGCGTGGGCTTCGAACAGGCGGTGGGCGGCCAGGTCGCGCGGGTAGTCGCATGCCGTGGCATTGAAACGACCCAGCACGCAATCGCGTTCGACCCTGGGCAATCCATGCAGACTGTGCAGCGCGACCTGCGGGGTCTGCTCCAGCGCCGTGACCAACTGCGTCAAGGCCCACTGCAGCAAGCGGCAGACGCGCTCGCCATCGACCGACGCCACGGCCTGCACCGTCAACCGGAAATCATCCCCATAGTCATCGACGCTGACCACCAGCGGGTAGTTGCTGCGCTCCTGCGCGGCCAACAGTTCGATCCCCGGCCAGACGGGACCCTGCGCGGGCTGGCCGGCACTGTGGCGGTAGTTCAACAGACTGCTGAACAGCGCCTGCGAGGCCGGCACGCCGCTGCAGCGCTGGGCCAGGGCCAGGGAGGCCTGTTCATGGGCCAGCAGGCGCGCCAGGCGCTGATGGGTCAGGCGCACGCCTTCGGCCACACCGCCGCTGCCCACGCTGACCCGCAGCGGCAGGGTGTTGATGAACATGCCCAACGCCCGATCGGCACCCTCGCCGCCCAGCAGGCGACCGAGCAGCACGGTGCCGAACACCACCTCTTCGCGCCCGGACATCTGCGCCAGCACCTGGCCCCAGGCCTGGTGCACCAGGCTGGCGACACTGACCCCCAGCGCCCTGGCCTGCCCGCGCAGACGTGCGACCAGCGCCGGCTCCAAGGGCCAACGGCTTTCACCCACCGAATGGGTGTCGGCCATGGCCTCGCGCAGGCCGAACGCCTCGGTCGGTTCGTCGATATCGCCCAGCAACTCGCGGAACAGGGCCTCGTCGGCCTGAGGGTCCGCGCCAAGACGTGCCTGGGCCACGTAGTTGCGATACGGGATGCTGGCAGGCAGCTCTGCGGAGCCTTGCAGCAACGCCCCCACCTCGAGCATCAGTTGCTCCACGGCGGTGTGGTCGACCAGAATATGATGCAGCAGCAGGGTCGCCTCCAGCCGCCCTGCCTGGCGCTGGCTGCTCAGGCGCAGCAACGGCGCCTGGCCGAGGTCGAGCCGTGGCGTTTCGAGCGCCGGGCTCAGCAGCAGCGGCGCCTCGCGCCAGACCACCTGCACCGCCTCGTCCAGACCCTGCCAATGCAGGCTGGTGCGCAGGATGTCGTGACGGGCAATGACCTGGTTCAGCGCGGCGACGAAGGCGTCCAGTTCGGCCTGCCCAGCAAAGGCGAAACGCGCCTGCACCACATAGGGGTCGGCGCCTTCGCTGGCCAGGTGATGATAGAGAATGCCCTGCTGCAGCGGGGCCAGGCCGTAGATGTCCTGGACGTTGGCCACGCCACCGGGGATCTGCCGCACCAGCGTGTCGATGGCGTCCTGGCCGAGGTCGGCCAGGGGCAGCAGGTCCGCGGTGATCCGCGTGCAGCCTGCCGGAATACGGTTGGCCGGCACGTCGACAGCGGCCCGCCCCCCCACCGAGGCCGCCAGCGCGGCCAGCGTGGGCTGGCTGAACAGCACCCGCACATCGGCCTCCAGCGCCTGCTGACGCATGCGCTCCACCAGGCGTACCGCCAGCAGCGAATGGCCGCCCAGTTCGAAGAAGTTGTCGTCACGCCCCACGGGCCCCACACCCAGCAGGTCCACCCAGATCGCAGCCAGGGCGGTCTCGATCGGGCCCTGGGGCGCCTGGTACTGGCGCACTGGCGCTTCGGGGGTCGGCAGGGCCTTGCGGTCGACCTTGCCGTTGGGCGTCAGCGGCATGTCATCCAAGTGGATGAACAAGGCTGGCACCATGTATTCGGGCAACTGCTCCAGCAAGCGCTCGCGCAGGTATTGCGCGGCGTGATCCAGGCCGGTGTGGTAAGCCACCAGGCGCTGGCCGCTGTGCGGGTGTTCATGAACCAGCACCAGCGCCTCGCGCACGCCGTCCACGCGGTTCAGGCAGGCTTCGATCTCGCCCGGTTCGATACGCAGGCCGCGCAGCTTGACCTGGTGGTCGTTGCGGCCGAGGAACTGCAACGAACCGTCAGCGCGCTGGCGCACCAGGTCACCGCTGCGGTACAGGCGCTCGCCGCGCACAAACGGGCTGTCGATGAAGCGTTCGGCCTGTTGCCCGGCCAAGCCCAGGTAGCCACGCGCAACCCCCACGCCACCGATGTGCAGGTGCCCGGCCACGCCCCAGGGCAGCGGCTGGTCCGTGCCGTCCAGTACGTACAGGCGGGTGTTGTCGATCGGCCGGCCGATCGGCAGCGCGCCTTCCGGCACGGGCTGATCAGGCTCCAGGGTGCAGACGCTGCAATCGACCGTGGTTTCGGTGGGGCCGTAGACGTTGTGCAGGCGCACTTGCGGCAGGCGCTCGCGTACCTGGCGCACCAGGGCTTCGGTCAGCTCGCCCCCGCCGCAGACGATGTCGGTGAGGCTGCTGCACTGCGCGCTGCGCGCCTGTTCGAGGAACTGCTGCAACAGCGCCGGCACGAACTGCACCACGCTGACCCTGGACTCGATGATTCGCCGCGCCACATAGTCCGCGTCACGCTGGCCGTCCGGCCGCGCCAGCACCAGGCGCAGGCCGCTGCCCAGCGGCCAGAACAGCTCCCACACCGAGGCGTCGAAACTGATCGGAGTCTTGTGCAGCACCGCGCCGTCCGCAGTCGCGGGGCACAGCCCGGCGCTCCAGTGCACCAGGTTGACCACGCTGCGGTGCTCGACCATCACACCCTTGGGCAGGCCGGTGGAGCCGGAGGTGTAGATCACATAGGCAAGGTGGCGCGAAGTCAGCCCGGTCACCCGTGGGTCGGTCGCCGGCAGGCTTTCCCAGCCCGCCTGGTCGAGGTCTATCTGCGGCACGGCCAGCGCGCCCGGTACCTCGCGGGTGGCCGCGTGCACCAGCACGGCCAGCGGCGCGCTGTCGACGAGCATGTGGCGGATGCGCTCGGCCGGGTAGCTCGGGTCCACTGGCACATAGGCGCCACCGGCCTTGAGGATGGCCAGCAGGCCAACCACCATCGACGGGCCACGCTCGACGCAGATCGCCACCCGGTCGTCCGGGCGCACGCCCAGGGCGATCAAATGGTGGGCCAGGCGGTTGGCCTGTTCGTTGAGCTGCCGATAGGTCAGCTGTTCACCTTCCGCCTCGATGGCCACCGCCTGTGGATGCAGCAGCGCCTGGCGCTCGAACAACGCGTGCAGCGGCTGGTCGAGGTCGTGTTCTGCGGCCGTGGTGTTGCAGCCGATCAGCAGTTGATGGCGCTCCTCGGGCGTCAGCACCGGCAGCGCCAGCACGGGCAGGTCGGGGGCGCGCTCGAGTGCCTCCACCAGCCCCTCGAACACCTGCCGCAGTTGCCCGCATAGCCGCTCGGCGCCCCATTCGGCGAGGGCCTGGACCGTCAGGCGCAGGTCGACACCCAGATCGTCGACCGCCAGGTTCAAGGGGTAGTTGGTGCGCTCCTCGGTGCCGACCACATCGATGCCCGGCGCCACTGCGATCACCGCGGCGGCGTCGCCCGCCGCGCTATGCCGATAGTTGAGCATGCTGTTGAACAACGGCATCGGCGCCACCACACCGCTGCAACGCTGGGCCAGGGCCAGCGGCGCCTGTTCGTGGCCGAGCAGCGCGGTCAACTGGCGGTGAGTCAGCAACAGTGCATCCCGCACACCCTGCCCCTGCAGGTCGACCCGCAGCGGCAAGGTATTGATGAACATCCCGAGGGCGTGTTCGCCGCCCTCGCCCGCCGCCATGCGCCCCAGCAGCACGCTGCCGAACACCACCGACTCGCGCCCGGACCACGCCCCCAACAGGCGCGCCAGCCCCAGGTGCATGATGCTGGCCGGGCTGACCCCGAGCAACCGGGCCTGGGCACGCAGACGTTGGCTGAGGCCGGGCGCCAGGGTGATCCGTGCTTCCTCCATGGGCTGGCCGGCCACCTCCTGGACGCCGAAGGCCAGGGTCGGCGCATCGATATCGGCCAGCATGGCGCCAAAGAATGCTTCATGGGCCTGTTCGTCCTGGGCCTGGCGGCTTCTGGCCAACAGGTCACGGAACGGCACCGGCGCTGGCAGCCGCTCGCCATCACCTGCGAGATAGGCTTGGATCTCGCGGCGCACGATGTCCAGGCCGGTGTGGTCCATGACCGTGTGGTGGAACAGCAGCAAGCCCAGCACCCGGCCGTCGCGATCCTGGCCATGCACCAGCCGCAGCAAGGGGGCCTGGGCCAGGTCCATGCGGTAATGACGCGTGTCGAAACGGGCGCGCAATTGCTCCAGCGGCTCGTCACCGTCCAGGCTTCCGACTGCCTCGCAAGCCAGGGGCGCCTTGCGCCACACCACCTGCAGCGGCTGGTCCAGGTATTCCCAGGCCAGTGCCGTGCGCAGGATGTCATGGCGCTGGATCACCCAGTCGAGCGCCTCGGCGAACGCCTGCAGGTGCGCCGGGCTGGCAAAACGCAGCTGCGCCTGCAGCACATAGGGGTCACCCTCGGCGGCCGTGAGGTGGTGGTAGAGCATGCCTTCCTGCAGCGGCGCCAGCGGGTAGATGTCCTGCAGATTCGCCGCGCCCCCGGGCAGCGCGGCGACGATGCGGTCGATGGCGGCCTGGTCGAGCCCGGCCAGGGGCAGCATGTCGGGGGTGATGCGCAGCGCCGGGCTCAGCCAGCCATCCTCCAGGCCCGCAAGCATCTCCAGCAGCGCTGGCTTGTGCGCCGCCAATGCGTCCCACAGCGCGTCATCGAGGGTGTCGTCATCGCCCTCGACGATCAGGTCGGCCTCCTCGCGCTGGAGTCGGATCGCACGGGTGGAAAGCGCTGCCATGAGTTCGCTGAAGAGCATTGGTAAGCATCCTGCTTTTGCCAGTCGGAAATGCTCGGAACGCTAATGGATCGCGGGGGGGCGGGCTGACATGGGAAGGGGGGACAACGGCAGGAGCAGAAGGGTTCAACGCTAGTGTGGTGTTTCACAAATAACGACCATAACTCGCGGCGCTTTTTGCGCTCATGCGGCGTTGTCGCTCCTCGCCGTAGCTGGGCTACGACTCGTCGCGACGCCTTGCCTGAGCGCAAAAAACGCTCGCGATTTATTGGTCGTATTTGCAAAACACCACACTAGGGAGCCAGGCCGCTCAGGCGCCTGACTCCCCGATTGACAAAAGAGCGGGTTCAGCCAGCCAGCGCTTGCAACTCGGCCAACTCCCCTTCGGTCAAACCCACGCCCTCACGCAGTGCCACTTCACGCTCACGGTAGCGCCGTTCCCCCGGCATGCGCGTCAGCCCCGCTTCCTGCATCTGCTCCACCAGTTCGCGGCTGCGCTGGGCAAAACGATCACCTTGCGCCTTGGTGGGGTCGATCACGATCAGCAACTGCCCGGTCCATGGGGTCTTTGCTCCCGGATGCCCGGACCAGTCGAACTCCCAGGAAAAATGGCCCCCCGTCAGCGCTGCCGCCAGCAGTTCGACCATCATCGACAGCGCCGAGCCTTTGTGGCCGCCGAACGGCAGCAAGGCCCCCCCTTCGAGAATCGCCCTGGGGTCGTTGGTCGGCTGGCCGGCGGCATCCACGCCCATGCCCGGCGGCAGCTGTTCGGCGGCCCGGGCGGCAATCTGCACGTCGCCATGGGCCATGGCACTGGTGGCCATGTCGAAGACGATCGGGTCGTGCCCCGCGCAAGGCGCGGCGAAGGCGATGGGGTTGGTGCCGAACAACGGCTTGCGCGCGCCATGGGGCACCACGCAGGTCATGCTGTTGACCACGCTCAGGGCCACCAGGCCTTCATCGGCGAATGGCTCGACATCCGGCCACAGCGCGGCGAAATGGTGCGAATTATGGATCGCCAGCACCGCGATGCCGGCCGTGCGCGCCTTCTCCACCAACAGCGCGCGGGCGGCGGCCAGGGCCGGCTGGGCAAACCCACCCTTGGCATCGACCTGCACATAAGCCGGCGCCAGGTCGGTTACCTGCGGCTCGGCGCGGCCATCGACCCAACCGCTGGCGAGGGTCGAGACATAACCGGGAATACGGAACACCCCGTGGCTGTGGGCACCGTCACGCTGGGCGCTGGCGCAGTTGTGGGCGAGCGCGGCGGCCACCGCCGCGCTGCAGCCATGCCGCGCGAAGATCGACTGCAATAACGCCCGCAGTTCGGTAAAAGGCACGCGCACGACAGGGCCGGTGGAAGGTGAAGACATCTGGAGCTCCTTTCTTGGAATTGGAATCGCTACAGCGCAACTGCACAGACTTTCCCGCCAATGACAGCTATCTGTCAAATATTGACTTGATGACAGAAAACAGCCATTTTGGCTTCCACGCCAGAAATCAGCCGGAACCGACCATGAGCCAATCGATCAAGCAACGCCTGGAAAGCAGCTTGCACACTGCTGCCGCCTCGGGCCGCCAGATCGCCAGCTACATGCTCGCCAACCTCCATGAGCTGCCGTTCCAGACCTCGGCCAGCATCGCCGCCAAGCTGGGCGTGAGCGAATCGAGCGTCGGCCGCTTCTGCCGCGCCCTGGGCTATGCCCACCTCAAGGCCCTCAAGCACGACCTGCAGAACGACCTGGGCGACGGCCCGTGGCTGGCCGGCGACCGCCTGCAGGCGTTTCGCCAGCAACCCGAGGACGACCAGCGCTCAGGCAGCCTGGAGCTGGAGATGGCCGCGCTGGTGCGCGTGCACGAGTACAGCCGCGGCGAAACCTGGCAACAGGTCGCTCGGCGCCTGGCCGACAAACCCCGGGTATTCGTCGCCGGCTTTCAGACCGAGCGTGGCGTGGCCATGTGCATGAGCCACCTGCTGCAGTACCTGCGCGACGGCGTGCAACTGGTCGATGGCAGCGCCGGGCATTTCGGCGAGGTACTGCTGGGGCGCCCGCAGGACTGCGCGCTGGTGGTGTTCGAGGCGCGCCGCTATTCGCGCCACGCCCAGCAGCTGTGCCACAAGGCGCGTGCGCTGGGCATTCCGGTGACCCTGGTCACCGACACCTTCTGTGAATGGGCCGATGCCAACGCCGACGAGGTGTTCCGCATCCCCACCGAATTCAACCTGTTCTGGGAATCCACCGCGACCATGCTGTCGTGGGTGCACCTGATGGTCAACGAGGTCTGCAAGCAGCTCGGACCGGATGTTGAAAAACGCTTGGAAGCAACTGCCGCTCTACATAACGAGTTCGTCGGCTACACCTCGTGGCCGGCGGGCAAACAACAATAGCAAGAGTGCGATGACCGAGGTGCGAGATGAAAGGAACCATGGCTGTGGTGGGTGCGTGCGCCCTGCTGCTGGCGGGCCACGCCAGTGCCGAGACCCTGCGCTTTGCCACTGAAGGGGCATATCCCCCCTTCAATTACGTCGATGCCGACAACAAGCTACACGGCTTCGACATCGACATCACCCATGCCCTGTGCGAACAGATGAAGGTCGAGTGCACCCTGGTGGCCCAGGACTGGGAAGGCATCATTCCGGCGTTGATGGCGCGCAAGTACGATGCGGTGGTGGCCTCGATGATCGACACCGAGGAACGGCGCCGGAAGATCGCCTTCACCGACCACTACTACCGCACCCCACTGACCGTGGCCGTCGCCAAGGACAGCCCGATCAGCGATGCGCAGACCGACTTCAAGGGCTACACGGTCGGCGCGCAATCCGCCTCGACCCAGGCGATCTACGCCGAGGACGTATACGGCAAGGCCGGCGCGGACGTGAAGCTGTACCCGACCCTTGACGAAGCCAACGCCGACCTCGCCGCCGGGCGCCTGGACGGGGTGATCGCCGACAAGTTCCCGCTGCACGAATGGCTGAACAAGAATGGCAAGAACTGCTGCAAGATCCTCGGCGATGTCGACGGCACCAAGGCCGACGCGGCGATTGCCGTGCGCAAGGACGACCAGGCCCTGCGCACCCGGCTGAACGAGGCGCTGGCGGCGATCGTGGCCAATGGCACCTACCAGAAGATCGCGAGCAAGTATTTCGCCTTCGATATCTACCAGTAATCTCGTGGAGGCCGGCCTGCCGCGCGATGGCGGATCAGTGAACCACGCCATCGCGGGACAAGCCCGCTCCCACCGGGGCACCTGTTTCCTGGGGGTTAGCCATGCTCGATCAACTCTCCCTGCTTTCCTTCGCCAGCGGCGGCTGGGGCCAGGCGTTGCTGGCCGGCGCGCTGGTGACCGTGTCGCTAGCCCTGGCCTGCCTGCCCATCGGCCTGCCACTGGGCCTGCTGGTGGCGCTCGCCGCGCGCTCGCGCAAACGCCTGCCGCGGGCCTGGGCCACCACCTTCTCCACGGTGTTTCGCGGCCTGCCCGAACTGCTCACCCTGTTGATCATCTACTACGGCTGCCAGATCGCCGCGCAGAAGCTCCTCGCCGCGCTGGGCTATGAAGGCGAGGTGCTGATCAACACCTTCCTCGCCGCCATGGCTGCCTTCAGCCTGGTGTTCGCCGCGTTCTCCAGCGAGATCTGGCTGATGGCCTTCAAGACCCTGCCCAAGGGCCAACTGGAGGCTTGCGCGGCCCTGGGCCTGGGCAAGCGCACCGGTTTTTTCAAGGTGGTGCTGCCGCAACTGACGCGCATCGCCCTGCCGGGCCTGTCGAACAACTGGCTGAGCCTGCTCAAGGACACCTCGCTGGTCTCGACCATCTCGCTGATCGACCTGATGCGCCAGACCAACCTGGCGGTCAGCGTGACCAAGGAACCGATGCTGTTCTACGGGGTGGCCTGCCTGGTCTACCTGTTGTTCTCGGCGCTGTCGGGCAGGGTCTTTGCCCTGCTCGAGCGGCGCAGCAATCGCCACCTGCAAGGAGCCCGCCCATGAGCCTGGAGCAACTGCTGGCCTACGTGCTCGACCCGGACTTGCTGGACCGCTACGGCGCGCGTTTCGTCGATGGCCTGCTGGTCACCGCCAAGCTGGTGGCGATCTCGTTCACCCTCGGCGCGCTGCTGGGCATGCTCCTGGCGCTGGCGCGCATGTCACCCAGCCGCGTGCTGCGGCGCCTGGCGGCTGGCTACGTGTACTTCTTCCGCGGTTCACCGCTGCTGGCCCAGCTGTTCCTGCTGTACTACGGGCTGGGTTCGCTCAAGGGTTTCTGGCAGGAGCTGGGCCTCTGGTGGTTCTTCCGCGAGGCCTGGTACTGCGCCCTGCTCGCCTTCACCCTCAACACGGCGGCCTACCAGGCCGAGATCTTCCGCGCCAGCCTGATGGCGGTCGCGCCGGGCCAGTACGAGGCGGCCAAGGCACTCAACCTCAAGCGCTCGACCACCTTCTTCAAGGTGGTCCTGCCACAGTCGCTGCTGGTAGCCATAGGCCCGCTGGGCAACGAGCTGATCATGATGATCAAGGCCAGCGCCATTGCCTCGCTGGTGACGATCTACGACTTGATGGGGGTGACCAAGCTGGCCTTCTCGCGCAGCTTCGACTTCCAGATCTACCTGTGGGCGGCAGTGCTCTACCTGCTGATCGTCGAGGTGGTCCGGCGCACCTTGAAACACCTGGAAGCCCGCCTGGGCCGCCACCTGAACTGACTGAAGGAAATCTTCCATGCATTGCCAGACCATCGTCCTGGGCGCCGGCATCGTCGGCGTCAGCACCGCCCTGCATCTGCAGGCCCGCGGACGCCAGGTGATCCTCATCGACCGCGACGAGCCAGGCAGCGGCACCAGCCATGGCAACGCCGGGCTGATCGAGCGTTCCAGCGTGATCCCCTATGCCTTCCCGCGCCAGTACAGCGCCCTGCTGCGCTATGGCCTGAACCGCCAGCCCGACGTGCGCTACAGCCTTGCCCACCTGCCCAAGGCCGCACCCTGGCTGCTCAGCTACTGGCGCCAGTCCGCTCCCGGGCGCCTGGCCAAGGCCGCCGCCGACATGCTGCCGCTGGTGCAGCGCAGCGTCGAGGAACACGATGTGCTGATCGAAGCCGCCGGCCTGCAAGGGCTGGTGCAAGCCAAGGGTTGGATCGAGGTGTACCGCGACGCCGCGCTGTTCGCCCAGGCCAAGCACGACCTTCAAGGCCTGGCCCGCTACGGCCTGCGCTACGAGATCCTCGAACGCGAGCAACTGCAGGCCCGCGAGCAGCAACTGGACGGTGGGGTGATCGGTGGCATCCACTGGCTCGACCCGAAGACCGTGAGCAACCCCGGCGGCTTGACCCGTGGTTACGCCGCGCTGTTCGTCCAGCGTGGCGGGCAGTTCCTCTACGGCGATGCGCGCAGCCTGCGCCAGGTCGAGGGCGGCTGGCAGGTGGACAGCCGCCGCGGCACGCTGACCGCCGACGAGGTGGTGGCCTGCCTCGGCCCGCAGTCGGCCGACCTCTATGAACGGCTGGGCTACCACTTTCCGCTGGGGATCAAGCGCGGCTATCACATGCACTACGCGACCCGCGACGGCGCCGAACTGGGTCACTCGATCTGCGACACCCAGGGCGGCTATGTCCTGGCGCCGATGGCCCGGGGGGTGCGCCTGACCACCGGCATCGAGTTCGCCGCCAGCGATGCCCCGGCCAACGAGATCCAGCTGCGCCGCTGCGAGGCCCTGGCGCGCAAGCTGTTCCCGGCCCTGGGCGAGCGCCTGGACGACAAGCCCTGGCTGGGCCGTCGCCCCTGCCTGCCAGACATGCGCCCGGTGATCGGCCCGGCGCCGCTGCACAAGCACCTGTGGTTCAACTTCGGCCATGCCCATCATGGCCTGACGCTGGGGCCGGTCAGCGGCCGCCTGCTGGCGGAGCTGATGACCGGCGAGCGCCCCTTCACCGACCCTGCGCCCTACAGCGCCGCACGCTTCGCCTGAACCTTGAGCGGGAGAACAACAAGATGACCGCATCCTTGAGCCTTGCCAGCCTGCACCCTGCCCCCGACCCGCGCCCGGAGCTGATCCGTATCGAGGGCCTGAACAAGCATTACGGCGCGTTCCATGTGCTGCACGATATCGACCTGTCGGTGCGCGAGGGCGAACGAATCGTGCTCTGTGGCCCGTCGGGCTCGGGCAAGTCGACGCTGATCCGCTGCATCAACCGCCTGGAGATCGCCCAGCAGGGCAGCATCCGCGTGGCCGGCACCGACCTTGCCAGCACTGGCCGCCAAGCCAGCCAGGTGCGCAGCGAAATCGGCATGGTGTTCCAGCACTTCAACCTGTTCCCGCACATGAGCGTGCTCGACAACTGCCTGCTGGCACCGATGAGCGTGCGCGGCCTGTCGCGGCGGGACGCCGAGGAACGGGCGCGCTCGTACCTGAGCAAGGTCGGGATCGAAAGCCAGGCGCACAAGTACCCCAGCCAGCTCTCCGGCGGCCAGCAGCAGCGGGTGGCGATCGCCCGGGCGTTGTGCATGAAGCCGAGGATCATGCTGTTCGACGAGCCGACCTCGGCACTCGACCCGGAGATGGTGGCCGAGGTACTGGACGTGCTGGTGCAACTGGCCGGCACCGGCATGACCATGCTCTGCGTGACCCACGAGATGGGCTTTGCCCGACAGGTGGCAGAGCGGGTGTTGTTTCTCGAAGGTGGGCAGATCATTGAGGACTCTTCACCGGAAGTGTTCTTCGGGCAGCCCAGGACGGCGCGGGCACAGGCGTTTTTGAAGCAGATCCTGCATTAGTGGTTCGTGGTCCTGCGCAGATATAAGCAACCCAGTCCGCCTCCCGCAAAACAGCGATGCAATATATAAAGATTTGATCTTGATCGGTTCTTGCTCTGCTTTTGCTTCTAAGTGCGCGATAGTTCAGGCGATACCAATTGCGACTTCAGGAGGCCGAACGGAGGGCTTGCGCAGGGAGGTGACGGGCATGGATGCCCGTCAAGCGCCGATCAGGCCATGGATGGCCCGTCGGCGCGTCCTCCCGGAGCAAGCCCGGAGTGAGGGGACCCCGGAGCGAAGCGTAGGGGCCGTATGAACGGAGCCGAACGGTTTTGCCTCCTTTTCCCAAGAGAAAAGGAGGTCGCCGTAAAGGCGAAAAGGTGACTGTACGTCGACATGGTTAATGAATGCGTATATAACTTTCAAAACATACGCTGTGAAAATCCAAAATCAAAGTCAAAGTCAATCGGCATCGGTTTTTATTGTTGTAAACGCATTCATTTGCGGTGTCGACGCATACTCACCTTTTCGCCTTTACGGCGACCTTCTTTTGCACGCGGGCAAAAGAAGGCAAAAACCGCTCGCTCCATTCATCCGGCCCTCCGCTTCGCTCCGGGTCCCCTCACTCCGGCCTTGCTCCCGGGAGGACCGCGCTGAACGCCCCATCCTGGGGCGCAGCGCTTGACGGGCATCCATGCCCGTCACCTCCCTCCGCAAGACCTGCGTTCGGCCTCCTGAAGTCGCAATTTGTGTCGCCTGAACTATCGCGCGCTTAGAAGCAAGAGCAAGAGCAAGAGCAAACAGTGGATCAACCATTCGTCGATAACGGATAAAACCTGTCGAATTACCCAAAGGCCACCCGACTACGGGATGAACCCCCAAGCGTGGAGTCACGCCATGAGCCATCCCACTTCCAAACACACCGTGGCCACCCGCAGCCAGTGGCTCGCCGCCCGCCACCAGCTCTGGCTGCACGAGAAAGCCTTCACCCATCAACGCGACGAGCTTGCCGCCGCCCGCCGCGCCCTGCCCTGGGTAGCGGTGGAACAGGACTACCGTTTCCAGGGCCCGGACGGCGAGCTAAGCCTGGGCGAGCTGTTCGCCGGACGCAGCCAGTTGCTGGTCTATCACTTCATGTTCGCCGACGGCTGGCACGAAGGCTGCCCGGGCTGCTCGTTCCTGGCCGACCACTTCGACGGCGCCAACCTGCACCTGGCCCACCACGATGTTTCCCTGGTGGCGGTTTCGCGGGCGCCCTTTGCCGAGTTCCAGGCGTTCCGCCGACGCATGGGCTGGCACTTCCCATGGTTCTCCTCGCACGGCAGCCGCTTCAACCAGGATTTCGGCGTCACTGTCGCCACCGATGGCAGCGCCCAGTACAACTACGAACCCTACACCGGCGACGAAACGGAGCTGCCCGGGCTCAGCGCGTTCTACCGGGATAGCGACGGCAGCCTGTACCACACCTATTCCACCTATGCCCGCGGGCTGGACATCCTGGTCAACGCGTACAACTTCCTCGACCTGGCGCCACTTGGGCGCAACGAGGACAGGACGATGGACTGGGTGCGGCATCATGATCGCTATGAAAGTGCCAGTGACAAGCCGCATTGCTGCAAGGATTGAGTTCCGGCGGGATCAGATCGCCTGCACCGCCAGCAACTCCGTCAACACCTCGGCCAGTGCCTTGACCATCACATCCGCCGTGGGCCGGTGCACGATGACGATTTCGTAGCTGTCCACCTCCGGCAGCCCCTGCTCGATGCCCAGCACCCGGTGCTCGAGCAGCGCCGCCCGCGGCGGCAGCAGGCTGATGCCCATGCCGTCGGCCACCGCCGCCTGGATACCGCTGAGGCTCGAGCTGGTGAAACTGATGCGCCAGCGCCGGCCCATGCCTTCGATCGCGCTGATCATGTCATCGCGGTACAGCCCGCGTGGCGGAAAGGTCACCAAGGGAATCGGGTCGAGATCGAAGGACGGCATGCGCGCACTGTCGATCCATTGCAGGCGCTCCGGCCAGCAGGCCACGCCCTCGCGGCTGTTGCGCCGCTGCTTGAGCAGCACCAGGTCGAGCTCGCCGTTGTCATAGGCCTGGCTGAGATCGCGGCACAGCCCGCTGGTGACTTCCAGCTTGACCTGGGGGTGCTGCCGGCTGAACGCGGACAACGCATTGGTGGTGCGCCCGCCGACGAAATCCTCCGGCACGCCCAGGCGCACGGTTACCCCGACCATGGCCCCGGCCAACGCCTCGAGCATCTGGTCGTTGAGGGCCAGCATGTGCCGGGCATAACCGAGCAGGGTCTGCCCGGCATCGGTGGGCAGCACATCGCGGTTGCCACGCACCAGCAGGCGGTGGCCGACCATGTCCTCGAGGCGGCGGACCTTCTGGCTGATGGTCGACTGCGTGGAATGCAGGCGCGCCGCGGCGGTGGTGAAACTGCCGCAGTCAGCCACCACGACAATGGCGCGCAACAGGTCGAGGTCGAACAAGGCCCTATTTGGTTTTACGCTGGCAGACATCTTGATATTCGACTTCTGAATGACAAGCCTGACTTCTACCACGGGTACCGATACCCGGCAACATGCGCAAATACACTGGGCTCCATCCAGATTATTCACTTCTGCTACAAACACAGGCGCCCTAGCATGGACCCTCGTCCTATCAGGAGCCGACCACCATGCGCCTGCCGCTCACCGCCTTGCTGCTGACCCTGTCCACCAGCCTTGCCAGCCACGCCGAGACCCCCGCCATGAACACAGCGTTGCTCGATGCCGCCCGCCGCGGCGATGCCCCTGCCGTGCGCCAACTGCTCGACCGGGGCGCGCAGGCCGATACCCGCAACGACCAGGGCCAGACCGCGTTGCTGGTGGCCACCCACGCCAATGAAGTGGAAGCCGCCAAGGTACTGATCGAGGCCGGCGCCGACGTCAACGCCAAGGACAACATCAGCGACAGCCCCTACCTGTACGCGGGCGCACGGGGGCTGGACGACATCCTGCGCCTGACCCTGGCCCATGGCGCCGACCTGAAGAGCACCAACCGCTACGGTGGTACCGCGCTGATCCCGGCCGCCGAACGCGGGCATGTCAGCACCGTGCAGTTGCTGATCGCGGCCGGTGTCGATGTGAACCACCTCAACCGCTTGCACTGGACCGCGCTTCTCGAGGCGGTGATCCTCGGCGATGGCGGCCCGCGACATGTGGAGATCGTGCGCCAGTTGCTGGCGGCCGGGGCGGACCCGCTCATTGCCGACAAGGACGGCGTGACCGCGTTGGAGCATGCGCGCCTACGCGGTTATCGCGAGATGGTCGCCTTGCTGGAAAGCCCCAGGCGCCGCTGACGCGCCCGCTATTCCACAGTCTCGAACGGCAGCCCCACATAGTTCTCGGCGATATTCGCCAGCCCCGCCGCCGACCCCAGGTAGTACTCGCGGTCGGCCGCCTGCATCTTGCGGTCCCAATCATCCTGGTGCTCGCCGAAGTCATGCAGCAGTTGGGTCATGAACCAACTGAAGCGCTCGCCCTTCCATACCCGCCGCAACGCCATGGGCGAATACTGCGCCAGCAGGTCGGTGCGCCCCTCGCGGTAGACCTTGACCAGGATCCGGTACAGGTAGTTGACGTCCGAGGCTGCCAGGTTCAGGCCCTTGGCGCCGGTAGGCGGCACGATGTGGGCGGCGTCGCCGACCAGGAACAGGCGGCCATGCTGCATCGGCTCGACCACCAGGCTGCGCAGCGGCGCGATGCTTTTCTCCAGCGCAGGCCCGGTCACCAGTTGCTCGGCCACCGCCTGTGGCAGCCGCGCCTTGAGCTCGGTCCAGAAGCGTTCATCGGACCAGTCCTCCACCCGCTCTTGCAGCGGCACCTGCAGGTAGTAGCGGCTGCGCGTCTGCGAGCGCTGGCTGCACAGCACGAAACCGCGTTCGTGATGGGCGTAGATCAGCTCATGGTTGACCGGCGGGGTATCGGCCAGCAGTCCCAGCCAGCCGAACGGATAGACCCGCTCGTACACCTTCAGCACGCTGGCCGGGATGCTCTGCCTGGCCACGCCATGGAAGCCATCGCAGCCGGCGATGTAATCGCACTCCACCCGGTGCTGGCGGCCATCCTTGTCGAACGTCAGGTAGGGCCGCGGCCCCTCGATGTCATGGGGCTGGACATTGTTGGCCGCATAGATGATCGGTGCCCCATTCTGCTCGCGAGCCTGCATCAGGTCGCGGGTGACCTCGGTCTGGCCGTAGACCATCACCGTCTTGCCACCGGTCAGTGCCTTGAGGTCCAGACGCTGGCGATGGCCACCGACCAGCAACTCGACCCCTTCATGGACCAACCCTTCGCGATCCATGCGCTGGGCCACGCCGGCTTCGCGCAGCAACTCGACCGTGCCCTGTTCGAGTACACCGGCGCGAATCCGCCCCAGCACATAGTCCGGGGTCTGACGCTCGACGATCAGCGTGTCGATGCCGGCGTTGTGCAGCAGTTGGCCGAGCAGCAGGCCGGACGGGCCGGCGCCGATGATTGCAACCTGAGTCTTCATTGTTGTTGTCTCACGATGACGATGCCGGCTTTGCACTGGCAATGGCCGCGCATCTGCTGTTAGGGTTTGCACCTGTATTTTTACTGCTGAAAAATGTGCAGAACGTGCGAAATCCTTTTTGAAAACTGCACTTTCCTGAAATTCGTTCGATTAACGGACAGGTCCCACCCCATGCACAGCCCCATGCACAGCCCCCTTCCCGGCATCCCGTTGTTCCAGCTGTATGGCGAGCACCGTGCCTGGCCGGATACCGACCTGCTGCACTGCGAGTCGATCCCGGCACGCAGCCGTCTGCACCACTGGGAGATCAAGCCGCACCGGCACGCAGAACTGTTCCAGCTGCTCTATGTGCAACGCGGCGAGGTGCAGGTGGAGATCGAGGGCGAGCGCCGGGTGATTCGCGAGGCGGCGATCCAGGTGGTGCCGCCGCTGACTGTCCATGGCTTTCGCTTCAGTGCCGATATCCAGGGGCATGTGCTGACGTTCGGCACGGCCTTGGTGGTCGACCTGGAAAAGCGCCTCGGCGCTCCCCTGAGCGTACTGGCGGCGGCGCGGTGCTACCCGCTGGGCAAGGACCGCGTGCGCCTGCACGGCCTGATCGACACGCTGCAGCAGGAGTACCAGGGCTGCGCCCCGGCCCGCGGCCCCATGCTGCAGGCACTGGTCACCGCGCTGATGGTGTGGATCAACCGCCAGCAAGCCGCCTTGCCAGCGCGCAGCCAGGACGAACGGGACCAGCAGTTGCTCGGCCGTTACCTGCGCCTGGTCGAGGCGCATTACCGCGAACACCTTGCCGTGGACGATTTCGCCGCGCGCCTGGGCATCACCAGCCTGCTGTTGAACCAGCTGTGCCGGGCGCTGGCCGGGCAATCGGCGTTGCAGGTGATCCACCAGCGCCTGCTGCTCGAAGCACGGCGCAATCTTGCCTACACGCGCATGAGCATCGGCCAGTTGTCCGACAGCCTGGGGTTCAGCGACCCGACCTACTTTGCGCGGTTCTTCAAACGGCTCGACGGGCAGACGCCCAAGGCCTACCGCAAGTCCGTGAATGCCTGAGCGGGCCGGCGAGCGCAGCCCTTGCTTGACGTATACGTCAACCTGGCATTAGGTTACTCGCATTCCCTCCCCCGAGCGCAAGCATGAGCAGCCAGACCTACAGCATTTCCGACCTGTCCCGCGAACTGGACATCACCACCCGCGCCATCCGCTTCTATGAGGAGCAGGGTCTGCTCAGCCCTGAACGACGCGGCCTGGAACGCATCTACTCGGCCCGCGACAAGGTCACGCTCAAACTGATCCTGCGCGGCAAGCGCATCGGTTTCTCGCTGGCCGAATGCCGTGAACTGATCGAACTCTACGACCCCTCCGGCGGCAACCAGAAACAGCTCACCAGCATGCTGGCGAAGATCGCCGAACGCCGCGCCCAGCTCGAACAGCAGATGCTCGACATCCAGCAGATGCACCTGGAGCTGGACACCGCCCAGGAGCGTTGCGAGCAGGCCCTGGCCGCCACCCTGAACCCGCCGCACACCCACCGTTGATCCGCCACAGGAAGCCCGCCATGTCATTGCCCAAGAATGTCCGCCTGGTCGAAGTCGGCCCGCGCGACGGCCTGCAGAACGAAGCCCAGCCCATCAGCGTCGCCGACAAGGTGCGCCTGGTGGACGACCTCACCGACGCCGGGCTCGCCTACATAGAAGTGGGCAGCTTCGTCTCGCCCAAATGGGTCCCGCAGATGGCCGGCTCCGGCGAAGTGTTCGCCGGTATCCGTCAGCGCGAGGGGGTCACCTATGCGGCGCTGGCACCCAACCTGCGCGGTTTCGAGGATGCCCTGGCCGCCGGGGTGAAGGAAGTGGCGGTGTTCGCGGCGGCTTCCGAAGCGTTCTCCCAGCGCAACATCAATTGCTCGATCAGTGACAGCCTCAAGCGTTTCGAGCCGATCATGGAGGCCGCCCGCAGCCAGGGTGTGCGGGTGCGCGGTTATGTCTCCTGCGTGCTCGGCTGTCCCTACGAGGGACGCATCAGCGCCGAGCAGGTGGCACCAGTGGCCAAGGCCCTGCATGACATGGGCTGCTATGAAGTATCGCTGGGCGACACCATCGGCACCGGCACCGCCGGTGACACCCGCCGCCTGTTCGACGTGGTCTCGGCTCAGGTGCCCCGCGCGCAACTGGCCGGGCACTTCCACGACACCTATGGCCAGGCGCTGGCCAACGTCTATGCCAGCCTGCTCGAGGGCATCAGCGTGTTCGACAGCTCGGTGGCCGGCCTGGGCGGCTGCCCCTACGCCAAGGGCGCCACCGGTAACGTCGCCAGCGAGGATGTGGTGTACCTGCTGCAAGGGCTGGGCATCGACACGGGCATCGACCTGGACCGACTCATCGCCGCGGGCCTGCGTATCAGCGAAGTGCTCGGGCGCGTCACCGGATCGCGGGTGGCGAAGGCCCGCGGCATTCGCTGAGTCACACGGTTGTCACACAGGTGTGGGTGGAGTGTTACCGCCTACACGCTGTGCAGAAGAAAATCGGGTAACAGGGAAACAATTCGACAAATTTTCACGTGCCAATCCACTCTGCAAAATCACCAAGCCATTGATTTTAAAGGGTTTGTAAAAGTTGGCACGCCACCTGCTATATCTTTTGGCATAACAAGAACAAAAAACGCGATACCCAATAAAAACAACAGTAAACGGCTCTGACATAACAAGAACAACACGGCAGAGGCGTAGCAAGCAGATTTTTTTGGAGTCGACGTGCATTCCAGGGGTTCCGGCCCCGCAACCTGGCAAGAACAATAAAACTACCTCCGAGGTAGCGGCAGTCAAGGTTGGATCACGTTGGATGAACGCAGGTCAGCGCTCAAAAAAATACGTTTGCTCTTGGCCCCGGTTGGGGGCCCCGCAGTGCAGAGACGACAGCCGACAAAAACAACAACAGGCCAGTCTCCAATAATAAGAAAAGAGCAGGCAACAACGCTTATGAGGGGAGCTTCGGCTCCCCTCAGTGCTTCCTGCCCTCCTCCTCCTCGCGCTTGTCCTCATGCTCGCCTTCGACCTTGTCCACCAGCAACGGCATGCTTGCCAGCACCAACAGCGCCAGCACCGTGCTGATCAGTGCCGTGGCCTCGCGCCCCATCCCTGCAGCCGTGCCGATGGCGGCGGTCATCCATAGCCCGGCGGCGGTGGTCAGGCCCTTGACGTGACTGGTGTCACGGCCGTTGCCCTTGAGAATCGTGCCCGCGCCGAGAAAGCCGATACCGGCGACGATGCCCTGGATCACCCGGCTCAACGCCTGCTCGTCCGCCCCGGCCATGCTCGGCGCCAGGACGAACAAGGCCGCGCCCATGGACACCAGCATGTGCGTGCGCACGCCGGCCGACTTGCCCTTGCTCTCGCGCTCGAAGCCCAGCACCGCCCCCAGCAAGGCCGCCATCAGCAGGCGGATGAGGATCCGCGAGACCTCGCGCTCGTCGGCAACATCGGCGAATTCGGTGTGCAACGTCGCCAAAAAGGCTTGCCAGAATGCTTCCATCGGATGTCTCCAGAGATCCCGCCGAACAGGTCTCAAGGAGTGTAGGTGGATTGCTCAGGCGTGAAACCCTGCAACTGCTCCAGCCAGTACGCCACGTCCAGTTCGTCGATCTGCTCGGGGCGCAGGAAGCGCTCGGCATATTGCCGGTACACCCCGCTACTCAGGAACAAGCGCAGCAACTGCCCGTCGACATGCTTGTCCCGCGCCATGAACACCAGGATCTTCACCGACTCGGACAGGGTCTTCGGCGCCTTGTAGGGCCGGTCCGCCGCGGTCAGTGCCTCAAAGATGTCGGCGATCGCCATCACCCGCTCGGGGATGCTCAGCGCCTCCTGGCCAAGCCTGCGCGGGTAGCCGCTGCCGTCCAGCTTCTCGTGATGGTTGCCGGCGATTGACGGCACGCGCCTGAGCTGGCGCGGGAACGGCAGCGCGCTGAGCATGATGATGGTCTGCACGATGTGCTCGTTGATCTTGAAGCGCTCTTCGTCGTTGAGCGTGCCGCGGCGGATCGACAGGTTGTACAGCTCGCCGTGGTTGCTGGCATGGGCCGGCAGGCGCATGTCGAAACCCCAGTGGTTGCGCGGGTCGTCCTTGGCCACAGGCGGCGTACGAGCGCCCCAGGGCACCCGGTGCTCATCGCGGTCGGCAAGCAGGGGCTCGTCCACTGGCAAGGTTGCCGCCGAGGTGTCGGTGAACCGCGCTGCCTCGTCGCGGGAGATGCCCAGGCGGTTGTCGAAGTGCCGCCGCCAGCGGCGCTGGCCGATAGTGCGCAGGCGCTCGATGTCGGCCTCCTGCATGAACTCGCCACCGATGTTGGCGTTGGCGACGAAGGCGAAGTCCTCCTGCAAGGTTGCCCGGCATGCCTCCAGCGTGCGCCGCAGCGCCGGTTCATCATCGCCGTTGGCGACGCCTTGCCAGTAGGCGACCTCGGCATCGCGCCAGAGCACCTCGAAGCGCATGCGCACCTCGTGGATGCGGTTGTACAAGGTCTCGAGCTTGGTCGCCTTGTCCACCACGTATTCGGGGCTGGTGATCTTGCCGCAGTCGTGCAGCCAGGCGGCCACGCGAAATTCGTAGCGCTCGGCCTCGCTCATGTTGAAGTCGGCATAGGGGCCGCTGTCAGCCTGCACGGCCTGGTCCAGGAGCATCTGCGCCAGTTGCGGCACCCGTTCGCAATGGCCGCCGGTATAGGGGCTCTTGGCGTCGATGGCGTCGGCCAGCAACTTGATCATGGCGTCCAGCAGGCGTTGCTGGGCCTCGACCAGCTGACGGGTCTCGATGGCCACGGCGGCTGCACCGGACAGTTCCTCGACAAAGCGCTGGAACGGTTGGCCCACGGCCGCGTTCGCATCGGCGAGTTGCAGCACCAGGATGCCGAGCAGCGCCTGGCCGCGGTCATTGAGCACCACCGCCAGGCTGCGCCCTTGCCATGCGAGGGCTTGGGTCACCGCGCTGGCCAGGTCCTGCCGCTCGCCTTCAGGTAGCGTCAGTTCCTCGGGGTAGTCATGGCCGCGACTGGCGGCGGCCAGGCGCAACCGGCTGTTGTCGTCGTACAGATACACCGCACCGGCACTGACGCCCGCTGCCGCCACCAGGTGATTGAGCACGCCGTCGAGCATGCTTTCGAGTTGAGTCTCGCGGCTCAACGTAAGGGTGATCGCTTGAAAGTTGCGGATGGTGCCGGACATACGGCTCAGCACCCGGCTCAGCTCACGCACTTCGCAGACCCGCGAGACAACGCCCACCTCACGGCTGAAATCGAAACTGGCCAGGCCCTGCACCTGCTCGGTCAGCCGGCGCAACGGACGGCCGATGCGTCGGCCCAGCAGCCCGCCAAGCAACAACAACACAGCTGCCACGGCTACGGCCCAGAGCAATTGCTCGAACAGCACCTTGCGCGCCCCGGCCAGCAGTTCGTGGGCCGGCACGGCGATCAGCACCTGCAGGTCCTGCCCGGCTATGGAGGTAAGCGGCAGGCGCATGCCGTACCAGGTCTGCCCCTCGACCTGGTACGGCTGCGGGCTCGCGCCCTGGGGCATGTCGGCGTAGATATGCGCAAGGCTGCCGATGCCCAGCTCGCCGATGCGCGACAGGCGCACGCTCTCACCCTCGCGCACGACAACCCGTTGCAGTTCCGGGTAGGCCACTACGTTGCCCTGATCGTCGACCACGGCGATCTCGGTGCCGGCGGTGATGCGCAGGTCGCGGCTCTCGCTGGCCAGGTCATTGACCGAGACATCCATGCCGATCACCGCCGTGCCCTCGGCGCTGCGCTGGGCCATGGTCAGGCCGATCTCGCGGGTGGTAAAGAATACGTAGGGACGAGTGAGTACGGTCTCGGGCTGCGCGCTGGCTTCGATGAACCAGGGCCGTTGGCGTGGATCGTATTGGTAGTCGGGCTTGCTCTGGCGCTGCAACAGGGTCAGTAGCGAGTCATAGAAGCGCCACTCGCCCTGCATCGCGCCATCGGCGCCCTGGGTGACGGTCTGCACCAGGAACGCCGTGTCCGCCGGTGCCGCGAAACGCTGCAACAGCTGCGGGTCGCGCAAGCGGCGGACCAGCAGGAATTCACCATTGGGGTAACCGACGTAGGCGGCGCTGAGCATGCGGTTGGCACGCAGGCTCTCGACCAGTTGCGGCAATTGCTCGAGGCGCTCGGCCAACGTACCCGACGCCGGGCTGACGGCCAGCAGGCGAATGCTGCTCTGCACCGGGTCGACCAGGCGCCGGGCGCGCTCGTCGATAGTTCGGCCGACTTGCTGGGCGGCATCGCCGGCGGCGGCCACCAGGGCCTGGCGCACGCCCAGGTAGCCTTGCCAGGCCAGCGCCGCGCCCAGTGCCAGCATGCCCAGCATGATCGCCAATGCCACCAGCCACTGCAGGGAAATGCTCCGGCCACGGTTGTTCATGGCCGTCTACTTCGAGCGGACACCCGTCCAGCCATCTGCCTCATCAACGCGCAGCCCATCCCAGTTACTCCCGTGTGGCGATTTCCACAGTGTAATCAGCCCATGCGAACGTGCCGGCCCGAGATATCCGCTGGCCGAGAGACAGCCAGATAGTGGCATGATGCCATGCAAGACTGCATGCACTTTTCCGGAGCGATTGCAGGGCGCGGTTAGATGAAACAATCCATCGTATACAAAACAAGCGAATTCTGTTTACACTGCCTCGCGCCTACGACAACGGTCATCGCCGTTGCGTATTGCGACAGGCTCAAGCCATGCGACATCCACTACCGCCCGCCTTCACCGGGCATCCTTCCCGAATGCCGCTTGCCGCATTCGCCTTGTCACCGTCTGCCCACCTGCCCGATGCGCCCGCCATGGCGCAGCCTTCGCACGTGCGCGGTGAACCGTTCGCCCCTGTCATCGACGCCCGGCCACGCCGCGTCGCCTGACGGCCCTGGTGCGCCCGGCCCATGCACCAGGCGCCTCTCTACAATCAGAAAACACATCCCAAACGGGAGGGGACACACATGCCCAAGACCCTACTGGTCAAGAACGCCGAACTGCTGGTGACCATGGACGGCGAACGCCGTGAAATCAAACGCGGTGGCCTGTACATCGAAGACAACGTGATCCGCCAGGTCGGCCCCAGCGAAACGCTGCCGCAAAACGCCGACGTGATCCTCGACATGACCGGCAAGGTGGTCATCCCGGGCCTGGTCAACACCCACCACCACATGTACCAGAGCCTTACCCGCGTGGTGCCGGCGGCCCAGGACGGCGAGCTGTTCAACTGGCTGACCAACCTCTATCCGATCTGGGCGCGACTGACCCCGGAGATGATCGCGGTCTCGACCCAGACGGCCATGGCCGAACTGATCCTCTCGGGCTGCACCACCTCCAGCGACCACCTGTACATCTACCCCAACGGCTGCAAACTCGACGACAGCATCCACGCCGCCGAGGAAATCGGCATGCGCTTCCACGCCGCTCGCGGCAGCATGAGCGTCGGCCGCAGCCAGGGCGGCCTGCCGCCGGACTCGGTGGTGGAAAAGGAAAGCGACATCCTCAAGGAATCCCAGCGTCTGATCGAGGATTACCACGACGCCAGCCATGGCTCGATGCGGCGCGTGGTGGTGGCGCCCTGCTCGCCGTTCTCTGTCAGCCGCGACCTGATGCGCGAAGCAGCGGTCCTGGCCCGGGAGTACGGCGTGTCGCTGCATACCCACCTGGCCGAGAACGTCAACGACATCGCCTACAGCCGCGAGAAGTTCGGCATGACCCCGGCCGAGTACGCCGAGGACCTGGGTTGGGTCGGCCACGATGTCTGGCACGCCCACTGCGTGCAGCTCGACCAGCACGGCATCGAGCTGTTCGCCCGCACCGGCACCGGGGTCGCCCACTGCCCGTGCTCGAACATGCGCCTGGCCTCAGGGATAGCGCCGATCCGCAAGATGCGCGACCACGGCGTGCCGGTGGGGCTGGGGGTCGATGGTTCGGCATCCAACGACGGCGCCAGCATGATCGGCGAAATACGCCAGGCCTTGCTGCTGCAACGGGTCGGCTTTGGCCCGGATGCGATGACCGCCCGCGAAGCGCTGGAAATCGCCACCCTGGGTGGTGCCAAGGTGCTCAACCGTGACGATATCGGTGCCCTGGCACCGGGCATGGTCGCCGACTTCGTCGCCTTCGACCTTGGCCATGTGGCCTATGCCGGCGCCCTCCACGACCCGCTGGCGGCGCTGGTGTTCTGCACCCCGACCCACGTCGACACCAGTGTGATCAACGGGCGCGTGGTGGTTCAGGACGGGCGCATCGCCACCGTTGACTTGCCGCGGGTATTGGAGCGTCACAACCAGCTGGCGCGGCAGTTGGTCAGCGGCGAGTAGCACAGCCGCTCCCGCGCCAGGCTTCGCGATCAGCTCAAGGGCCTGCTATGGAACAGCCATCCCCCTGAGCCGCTGCGCCAGTTCCAGGGCCACCCGCCCGCTGGCCGGCGTGGGCATCAGCTGGGTGAACGGGATATCGATCATGCGGTTCTCGCGCACCGCCCGCAGGCTCGAGAGCACCGGGTCGCGGGTCAGCAGCTGACGCTTGCGGCTGGCCGGCGACCACAGGGCGTCGGCCAGCAGGATCACGTCGGGGTCGCTGCTCAGCAGCGCCTCGCGGTTGATCGTCACGCGGTACTGGTCGATTCCGGCAAGCACATTGCGCGCCCCGGCGGCGGCCAGCAACGGCGTGACGAATCCGCGCCCGCCTTCGCTGTCCAGCCCCCGCACCTCGCTGTCGAGGTAGAACACCGACAGAGGCTTGCCGCTGGGTGCGATCGCCCTGGCCTGCGCCAGGTCGTTCTCCATCGCCTCGATCAACGCCTGCGCCCTCGCCTGTCTGCCCAACAGCTCGCCGAACACAGTCAGGTCACGCCGGACATGGCCGTAGTAGTCCAGCGAGTGGCCGTTACAGGCCGACTCGAGCAGGTAGGTGGCAATCCCGTTGCCGGCCAATCTGCTGCGCGAGGTGATCCCATCGCCAAATGCCGTGGCGAATCCGCCGACCACCAGATCCGGCCTTTGCGCGTACAACACTTCGCTGGCCGGATACTCCCGGGCAATCACTGGCACACCTTGGTAGCGGCCCTGCTTGTAGGCGGCGCCGTTGTCGTCCAGGTAGGCCACCCCGACCATCGACGGACCCGCGCCGAGGGCGAGCAGCAGGTCGGCCGCGTGCTGATTGAGGGCGACGATACGCGCAGGCGCCGCAGCGGGCCGTTGCCAGTCCTGCCCGCAGTTGCGATAGCTGTCGGCCAGGGCTGGTGCGCCACAGCACAAGGCGAGGGACAGTAGCCAGGCTTTACGCATCGCACGCCCTTCCCTTGATCAACAGTCCTTCGGCGATCCTTCCTCCCTGCAGATGCGTTTCCACCAATTCCTCCACCTCCCGATCATCACGTACCCGATACCAGCAGCCGTCCGGATGCACCGTCAACACTGGCCCCAGGTTGCAGGGAAACTGGCAACCGGTGCGGGTCAGCAGCACGCCGCCCGGGGTCTCGATCAGGGCACGCTCCAGCAGCAGCCGGCGCAGGCGTTTCCATAGCGGCAAGGCGCCGCGCCGCACGCAGCGGGGGCCGGTGCAGAGGAACACCTGGCGAGCATGCTCGGGCACCCGTGACCAGTCCGGGTCGCTGGCCACCGCGTTGACCTGGTCGCACGCCAGGTGGCGCACAGGTTCGCCGATGCTGGCACAGGCCACTCGCGCATCCAGGCCGCGCCGCCCCAGGGCCTGGGCCGTGACCCAGACGCCGGCCCGACCTTGCGCCAGGCGCCCCAGCTCATCGCGCAGCCAGTCAAGGTAGGCGCTGTCCGAGGTGGGTTCCAGGTCCACCACCAGCAGGCGTTCCACGCCCTGGTCGAGGGCCTCGCGGATCACCGCCCAGAGCCCGTCGAACCCCTCCAGGGTGTCGACGATATCCCGGCCCGCCTCGTGGCCACGCAGGTCACGAATCTCGGCGCCAAAAGCTTCCGCCGCCGAACCGCCACCCAGGCCGGGGCCGACGAACAACACGCGCTGGTAGTCCATGCTCACGCCCCTCAGAAGGTGTAGGTGTAGCGCAGTTCGCTGGTGGACGGCCGCCCGAGATTGTCAACGTTACTCGCCCGACTGGTGACATAGTCGCGGTCGAACAGGTTCTCCACCAGCAGGCTCAGCCGGTGCTGGCGGGCGCCGTCCAGGTAGCGATAAGCATCGGCGTCGACCACCGAGTAATGGCCGTAGTCGACGCCTTTGGAGCTGACCACGTCGCGGATATAGCGAATGGCGCCCCCGGCCCCCCACCTGCGATCCGCCGATTCGTAACCGAGCCGCGAACGGGCGAAGAAACTCGGCACGTCGTTGATCGTTGCCCCGGTGCGCGTCTCGGTGAGGTTGCGGGTCATGTCGGCCTGCAGGCTCCATTGGTCGTCGAGCTGGATACGCGCATCGGCCTCGAAGCCACGCATCTGTACCTGCCCCTGGCCGTTGACCCACTGGCTGCCGTCCAGGGTGATCAAGTCGGTGATCTTGCGGCGGAACACGGTGACGCTGGCGCTGAATTCACGCTCCAGCAGCAGGCCGTGGTAGTCCAGGCCAAGCTCGGCATTGCGGCTCTTCTCGGGCTTGAGGTCACGGTTGCCGATCTCGTCACCAGGCTCGTTGACGAACAACTGCTCGGCATTGGGCAGCTTGTAGGCGCTGCCATACTGGCCGCGCAGTTGCCAGTTGTCGTTCAGGTCGTACAGCGAGGTGAGCATGCCGACGGTGGCGCTGTCGCCGCCGCTCATGGCCTCGTGGCGCAGGCCGAGGCTCGGGTGCCAGTTGGGCAAGGTCTCGATCCTGGGCCGCAGTTGGGCGTACAACGCATTGGCCTGGGCCTCGTTGTCATCGATCACCAGCACGTCGTCCTGGCCCTTGAACCACTGGTTGTCGGAACCGAACACCAGCACGTGGCCACCGTCGAGTTCGGCCTTGCCCTCGGCCTGCACGCCCCAATCGGTGAAGCCCCAGTAGTCGTTGTGGTTGACCACATCGCGGGAGCCGTCGGCGCGGTTGTTGATGCGGGTGTAGCGGGTGTCCCAGTCGTTGACGTGCCCCTTGACGAAGTAGCTCAGGCGCTCGCTGATGCGCTGTTCGAAGGTGGCCGTGGCGATCTGCTGCACGCGGTCATTGGTGGTCTTGTAATTGTTCACCGGTCGGGCGAAATCGAGGTTGGCGTCGGTGTACTGGTAGAACAGCTCCAGCCGCGCATCGTCGCCAAAGGCCTGGATCGCCTTGCCGCCGAAGGTGGTCACCTCGTAGCCGCGTTTCTTGTCACTGACGTTGCCGCTGTAGTCGCGGTTGCGAAACGGCTGGTAACCGTCGGAGACGTTGTGGCTGACATAGGCCAGCAGGCCCAGGTCGCCGAAGCCATTGCTGAAGATCCGCTCGACGCGGGCGTCCTTGCTGCTGCCGGCGAAGCTGTCCAGGCCCAGGTTGACCTCACCTGAAGCCTGACGGCGTTGCGGGCTGCGGGTGACGATATTGATCACCCCCGCCACGGCCTGGGTGCCGAACAACAGGCTCTGGCCGCCCTTGAGCACCTCGATACGCTCCACCGCGTTGGCCGGCAGGGTGTCCAGGTACAGGCCGCCGTACAGGCGGTTGTTCAGGCGTACACCGTCGAGCAGGATCAGGGTGTCGTCGTTGCGCCCGCCGAGCAGCGAGTAGGTGCCGTAGTCGAACGGGCCGTTCTTCGGCGCGACGTAGAAGCCGGGGATGAACATCTGCATCACCCGGGTGATGTCGGCGCCGGGGCCGGCGCGCTCGATCTGCTCGCGGCTGACGATCTCGACCTTGCTGCCGTACTGGGCCATGGCGGCGACCGTGGTCGACTCCACCGACGGCGCGGCGACGATCTGCTGGTCGAGGATCAGGGGGGTGTTTTCGGCCAGTGCCAGGGGGCTGGCCAGGCAGCCCAGGAACAAAGTCCGGGCCTTGGGGAAACGACGTCGGGAGTGAATCACAGCAATCATGCTCTTCTCGAAAGTGACTTTCGCAGAAGCACGCAGGAGCACGGATCGCGCACACGCCAATACCGGCCCATGCCCGCCCACCGCAGGAGTTTGCCTACAACATTCCAGGCCGGTCTCCGGGCTCGCAAGACAAGATGTCTTCACCTTCCCATGACGCGCGGGCCACAGTGGTCTGTCGAAGGCATCACTTGCATACCGTTGCGGGGGCAGCACCGGACTGGCGCGAAGCGCGTACCGGTTTCCCGTTTCACCCCATGCGCGGCGGCATGGGACACCTGAAATCGGTCGGCATCTGAACACCTTGGGGCAAGGTGCGTCAAGCAAAGGCCGGTGAATCGTTTCGCGTGTTTTTTATCTGCCAATCACTCTAGGCAGATGTGTCAAAAGTTGTAGAATCCGCACGCCTAACCCATTCCCATTCCCTTCGAGCTTTGCCGATGAAGCTGGCCCGCCACACACGATCGCAAGTCGCCTGGGTGCTGTATTTCAGCATCCTGTTCGGCTCGTTGCTGTGCGCCATGGGCCATGGACAGATGGCAGGCTTGCGCCTGGCCGGCCTGGATGACGCCGCCTGGTGCGCGGCCGACAGCAGCGGCGTGTTCAAGGGCGACCAGGACGTCACCGACCCGGTGCTGCCCGCCGGCGGCGACTGCGTGATCGCCAGCCTGTTCAGCGCCACCCTGCTGGCGGTGTTCTTCGGCCTGCTGGCCCTGCTCGCCGGGGAGTCGAGCAAACCCTTACCCAGACAACCCGCGCCGACCCTGCCCAAGCAGCGCTGGCCCCTGGTCAATCCCCGCGCCTCCCCCGCCTCGCTTCTCGCGTTCTGACATCGCCACGCCCGAGTGCCGCCTGATCGGCAGCGGGCGTGCGCCCACCGATTTCAGCCAGGAAGCCTTGCATGTTCCGCATGACCACTTTGGCGCTGCTCGTTGGCAGCGCAACCTGCGCCTGGGCGCAGGATGACACCCTGACCCTGCCCGCCAGCAACGTCACGGCCACCGCCGCCCCCAAAGAAGCCACCACCCTGGACCTCGACCGGCCTATCGAAAGCGGCTCGCGGCTCAACCTCAGCGCCCGCGAAAACCCGGCCTCGGTCAGCGTCGCCGACCGCAAGAACATGGAACGCATCGGCGCGCGCAACTTCCAGGACGCCGCCAACGCCCTGCCCGGGGTCAACGCCTCGGCACCGCCCGGCTGGGGCGGCTACGTGTCGTACCGTGGTTTCAACGGTGCCCAGGTCAGCCAGTTGTTCAACGGCATCAACCTGCAGTACGGCGCCGCCGGGCGCCCGGTCGGGGCATGGATCTACGACCGTGTCGAACTGCTCGGCGGGCCGTCGTCGTTCCTCAACGGCAGCGGCGCCGTGGGCGGCAGCCTGAACATGATCACCAAACTGGCCAACCGCGACGAGGACACCTTCGAGGGCCGCGTCAGCTACGGGCGCTACGACACGATGGAAACCTCGGTCGGCTTCAACAAGGCGCTCAACAGCGGTGACGGCCCACGCCACTACGCGCGGCTCGACTACAGCCGCACCAGCACCAACGGTTACATCGACCGCCAGGAGAACGGGGCAGGCAACCTGGCCTTCTCGCTGCTCAGCGACATCAACGACCAGCTGTCGCACACCCTGGCCATCGAGTACCTCGAAGAGAAGGAAGACAGCCCCTACTGGGGCGCGCCGGTGCTGCAACCGGCCAGCGGCACCCTGCACATCGACAAGCATCACCGTTTCGACAACTACAACGTCGAGGACGGCCGCTACGAGCAACGCACCCGCTGGCTGCGCTCGATCACCGACTACCGCATCGACGACAGCAACCAGTTGCGCAACACCTTCTACCACTACAACGGCCAGCGCGATTACCGCAACCTCGAGGTGTACCGCTACAACCCCGGCAACACCGCCATCGCCCGCTCCGGCGGCTACCGCCAGCGCCACGACCAGGAGGTCAACGGCAACCGCGTCGAGCTGACCCACCAGGGCCAGCTGTTCGGCCTGGCCAGCGACTGGGCGTTCGGTATGGACTACAACCGCAACCAGCAGACCGCCTACCCGTTGTCCAAGGGCGCGTTCGACAGCATCGATCCCAACGGTTTCCAGCCCGACCACTTCCTCGACATCCCTGGCATGGACGCTCCACGCGCCAAGGGGCGCAGCACCACCACCGACACCACTGCGGGCTTCGTCGAAAACCGTACCCGCCTGACCGACCAGCTGTCGCTGGTCACCGCGCTGCGCTACGACCATATCGACTTCGACGTGGTCGACCACGTGACCCGGGCCAAGCTGAATCGGCGCTGGGATGCCTTCACCGGGCGCCTGGGGCTGGTCTACGACCTGACCTCCAATGTCAGCCTTTACACCCAGTACAGCACCTCGGCCGAGCCTCCAGGGGGCTCGCTCACCGGCGCCTCGCTCAGCCAGGTCGGCGACTTCGACCTGAGCACCGGCAGGCAGGTTGAAGTGGGCAGCAAGTTCGACTTCCTCGACGGGCGCGGCTCGGCCACCGCGGCGGCCTACCGCATCGTGCGCAAGAACATCTCGGTGCCCTCCTCGACCGTGCCCAACACCACCGAGCAGGCCGGCCAGCAAACCTCCACCGGCATCGAGCTGGCGGCGTCGTTCAAGGTCACGCCCAAACTGCTGGCGGCGGGCAACTTCAGCTGGGTCAACGCCGAATACGACGAGTTCAACGAGAACATCGGCGGCGTGGTGTACTCGCGCAAGGGCAAGAACCCGGTGAACATCCCCGACCGGGTGGCCAACCTCTGGCTGACCTACGACCTGGCGCCGGGCTGGCAGGTCGGCGCCGACGCCCGCTACGTCTCGGCGGTCTACGCCAACACCGCCAACACCCAGTGGGTGCCTTCGTACACCGTCTACGGACTGTCGATGACCCACGACCTGGACCAGCACGTGCAACTCAGCGCCCGCCTGCGCAACCTCACCGACGAGGTCTACGCCCGCTTCATCCACCAGACCAACACCCAGTACTACCTGGGTGAGCCGCGCAGCCTGGAAGTCGCTGTGCAGTGGCGCTACTGATGGGCCTGAAACGCCAGCTGTACCTGTGGCATCGCTGGCTGGGCATCGTCGCCTGCCTGTTCATGGCGCTGTGGTTCGTCTCCGGAGTGGTCATGCTGTATGTCGGCTACCCCAAGCTGACCACGGCCGAGCGCCTGGCCCACCTGCCGGCCTTGCCGGCGGGATGCTGCGCCGAGTTGCCGGCGCAATGGGCTGAGCAGCCGTTGAAGGCGTTGCGCCTGACCAGCCTGGGCGGGCAACCGTACTATTTGCTGGAGCTGGCGGACGGTCGCCGCGTCACCCTCGATGCCGCCAACGGCGAGCCCCTGGCCAACGCCGACGCGGCCTGGGCCCTGGCCAATGCCCGGCAGTACGCCGGCAGCGCGGCATTGGCTTACCAGGGCACGCTGGACGAGGACATGTGGACCCACTCCCGGGCCCTGGACAGCGATCGCCCCTTGCACCGGGTGCAAGTGGACGATGCGGCCGGCACCTGGCTGTACCTGTCCGGACGCACCGGCGAGGTGGTGCGCGATGCGAGCGGCCGCGAGCGCGCCTGGAACTGGGTCGGCGCCTGGTTGCACTGGCTCTATCCGTTGCGCGGCGGCCTGGGCTTCGACAATGGCTGGCGCACACTGGTGATCGGCCTTTCACTGCTCGGCACGCTGATGGCGCTCACGGGCATCGCGGTGGGCCTCCTGCGCCTGCGCTTGCGCAAGCCTTACCGTAGCGGATCGTGCAGCCCCTACCCCGGCGGCTGGTTGCGCTGGCACCACATCGGCGGGCTGCTGTTCGGTGGGGTGCTGGTGCTGTGGGTGTTCAGCGGGTTGATGTCGATGCGCCCCTGGGGCGTGACCGACAGCCGCTCGCAGATCGCCTTGCAACAAGCGCCGCTGCGTGCCACCGACCTGCAACTGCCGATTGCCACGGCACTGGCCCGCTTGCGCGACGAAACCGGGTTCGCCGCAGTGGAGTTGCAATGGCAACGCCTGGCCGACGTCACCTATGCAGTGGCCCGCAGCGCCGACGGAGACAGCCGCATCCTTGAAGCACACGCCCCGCCGGCGCGTACCTTCAGCCGGGAAAGGCTGCGGGCGGCCGCGCAAGCGATGGCTCCGGGGGTGACGGTGGCGGATGACTGGCAGAGCGCCTACGACTTCCACTACTTCGCCCGCGAGCCACAGAGCATGTACGGTTCCCAGGCGCGTCCACAGCCCGTGCTGCGCCTGCGCTTCGCCGACGCGGCGGACACCTGGGCCTACCTGGACCCTGCCAGCGGCACGCTGGTGGCCAGCCACGACCGGGCGCAACGTGCCGGGCGCTGGTTGTTCAACCTGTTGCACAGCTGGGATTGGCAACCGCTGCTGGCGCGGCCGCTGTTGCGCGAAGGGTTGATCATCGGCCTGAGTAGCGGCGGCCTGGTGATAGCCCTCAGTGGTGTGGTACTGGCCTGGCGACGCCTGCGCAGGACGCTTCGGTAGCGTCATTGGGGCTGCTGAGCAGCCCCTTTCGCCTGACTGCCATTGACCGGTTACCCGCGCTTTTTCTTTACCCCGCCCTGCCTGGCCTTGAACCGCGGATTGGACTTGCAGATCACATAGATCCGACCACGGCGCTTGACCACCTGGCAGTCACGATGACGGCGCTTGGCCTGCTTGAGTGAGGACAGTACTTGCATGAAAACCTCCGAATACGTAATAACATAACATTAACGCAAATCATTCTCATCGCGCAACCGCCCTGTCACACCTTCTTCTGGCGATGACTGGAACGATAATGTAATGTTATTACATATTTAACGGAGATCCCTCTTGAACCCTCGCGCTCCCCTTCTGGCCGGCCTGACCCTGGGCCTGTTCGGTCAACCGCTCGCTGCGGCCCAACCCCTGGTGCTGGACGAAACCTCGATCACCGACGCCTACCTCGAAGAACGCGCCGACGGCCCGGTCCAGGGTTATCGGGCCACCCGCTCGGCCACCGCCACGCGCACCGACACCGATATCCGCGACACCCCGCAGAGCATCGAAGTGGTGCCGGCCCAGGTACTCAAGGACCTCAACACCACCCGCATCGACCGCGCCCTGGACTTTGCCGGCGGCGTGTCGCGGCAGAACAACTTCGGTGGCCTGACCTTTCTCAACTACAGCGTGCGCGGCTTCACCACAGGGGAGCTGTACAAGAACGGCTTCGCCGTCAACCGCGGCAGCTACAGCGCGCCCGACACCTCCAGCATCGAACGCATCGAGGTGCTCAAGGGCCCGGCCGCGAGCCTCTATGGCCGCGGCGACCCCGGCGGGCTGGTCAACATCGTCAGCAAGCGGCCCCAGGCCGAGACGTTCAGCACCGTGAACCTGAGCGCCGGCAGCTGGGACCGTTACCGCGGCACGCTGGACGCCAACGCGCCGCTGGACAGCCAAGGCAACCTGCTGGGCCGGGTCAACCTGGCGGTGGAGGACAATGGCAGCTTCCGCGATCACGTCAACAGCGAGCGACGGATCGTCAGCCCGTCGCTGAGCTGGCAACTGTCGCCCGACACCCGCCTGCTGCTGGACACCGAGTTTTCCCGCACCGAATCAGTGTTCGACCGCGGCATCCCGGCGGTCAATGGCCAGATGGGCTCGCTGCAGCGCTCGGCGTTCATGGGCGAGCCCAACGACGGCAAGATCCGCAACGACAACCAGACCGTCGACCTGGCCCTGGAGCACTTCCTCGACGACAACTGGAAACTGCGCCTGGCCAACCACTACACCCAGGGCACACTGAAGGGCAACAGCTCCGAGCCCCAGGCCCTGGTCGGCAACACGCTCACGCGCTTCTACCGCGAGCGCGACTTCGAGTGGAACGACAACATCACCCAAGCCGAGCTACACGGCCAGTTCGAGCTGCTCGGCTGGCAGCACCAGAGCCTGATCGGCCTGGAATACGAGAACTACCGCAACAGCCAGAAGTACCCGCAGAGCGCGACCCTGGCCAGCTATGGCCTGGACATCCGCAACCCGGTGTACGGCAAGCCCAAGCCGGCCCTCACCCGCGCCAATGACTTCTTCGAACGCACCGAAAGCCATGCCCTCAACCTGCAGGACCAGATCGCCTTCAGCGAGCGCCTGCGCGGGCTGGTCGGGGTACGCCTGGAGCGCATCGAGCAGACCTCGCAGAACCGCAGCAGCGGTATCAGCAACAGCCAGGCCAAGGATGTCGCCACGCCCCGCGTCGGTCTGCTGTACCAGCTGACGCCGCAGGTCGGCGTGTTTGCCAACGCATCGACGTCGTTCAAGCCCAACACCATCGGCACCCAAGGGCAGGTGTACAAGCCCGAGAAAGGCCTCGGCTACGAGACCGGCCTGAAGCTCGACCTGTTCGACAGCCGCCTGGGCGCCACGGTGGCGCTGTTCCATATCGACAAGGAGAACGTCATCACCACCGATGCCCTGGGCGAGAGCATCGCGGCCGGCAAGGCGCGCAGCCAGGGCCTGGACCTGCAGTTCAGCGGCCAGCTCAGCGAGGCGGTGCGGGTGATCGGCGCCTATGCCTACATCGATGCCGAGGTCACCAAGGGCGATGCCAGCCTGCCCAAGGGCAGCGACCTGCTGGGCATTGCCCGTAACAGCGGCAGCGTGATGGGCGTGTATGAGTTCCAGAATGGCGCCCTGCGCGGTTCGGACCTGGGCGCGGCGTTCAACTATGTCGGCGAGCGCTCCGGTCAGGCCGGCAGCGCCTTCACCCTGCCCTCGTACAGCACGGTCGACCTGCTGGCGCACTACAAGGCCAGCGAGCAGGTCACTGTGGGTCTGAACCTCAACAACCTGTTCGATCGCAAGTACTACGAGCGCTCGTACAACAGTTCATGGGTGCTGCCGGGCGAGCCGCGCAATGTCAGTGTCAGCCTGACGCTCAGCCTCTGAGGCCGGCGCAGTGGCTCGCGATGCCCCACGCACCGGGGCATCGCGATACACTGTGCGGACACCACCCAAGCAGCCCCTGGCATGATCCAGTCCGATCTCGATCTGTTCGACGCACACCCCCAGCAGCTGGCCGCTCACACCACGCTGCTGCCAGGTTTCGCCCTGGCGGAGCTCGAGCCCCTGCTCGATGCCTTGCGCCCGGTGCTGCGCGCGGCGCCGTTTCGCCACATGCAGACCCCCGGCGGCCTGCGCATGGCCGTGGCGCTGAGCAATTGCGGCGCGCTGGGTTGGGTCAGCGACGCAAGCGGCTATCGTTACTCCGCCACCGACCCGGTCAGTGGCAAGCCCTGGCCTGCCCTGCCCCGGGTGCTGGTCGAGCTGGCCTCGCGCGCTGCCGCCCAGGCCGGGTTCGAGGGTTTCGTGGCGGATGCCTGCCTGATCAACCACTACCTGCCGGGTACCCGCCTGAGCCTGCATCAGGACCGCGACGAGCAGGACTACGCCCATCCGATCGTCTCGATCTCGCTGGGCCTGCCCGCAGTGTTCCTGTTCGGCGGGCTGCAACGCTCGGACCGTACCCGGCGCATCCCGCTGAACCACGGCGACGTGCTGGTGTGGGGCGGCGAGGACCGCCTGCGCTTTCATGGCGTGCTGCCGATAAAGCCTGGCGTTCATCCGCGCATGGGCGAACGGCGGATCAACCTGACACTGCGCAAGGCCGGCTGACCCTAACGACCGGCAAACCATTCCCGGCGTTCCTCGAACGCGGCCCGGATCGCCCCGACCATCACCTGCACCAACGGGTCGGCTTCGGTGCGCTCATCGACCGCCAGCCACACGCGCCGGCGCATCGGCTCGCGGAACAACCCCGGCAAGGCCAGCAGGCCACGATCCAGATGCGCCGCGTAGTGCGGCAGCAAACCGACACTGGCGCTGCACTTGATCAGCTGGCAGTACATCTCGTAGTCCTGGATCTGCGTCACGCCGGCCGAGCGGGTGCTCAACAGCGTCTGCCAGGGCGTCAACGCCTGCACGCCGACCTCGCCTTGCCATTGCACCAGCATGTAGTCCTGCAGGTGCGCCAGGCTGGTCGGGCGGTTGGCCTCGCGGGCATAACGCTTGGCGATATGCGGCAGGTATTCGAGGGTGGCCAGGGCTTCGGCGGTGGTGTCGGCAAAACAGCCGCTGCGGGCGCCCTGGTCAAGGTCGCCCAGCCATAACGCCACATCCGCGGCCTGCTCGGGTACCTGGCGGCCATCGAGCGTGGCCACCTCCAGGCGCATGCCGGCATGCTGGCGCACGAAGTTGATCAGGTTGCGGCCCAGCAGGTCCTGCAGCAGTGGTTCGGCCACGGCCAGGCGCACTCTGGCGCTGGCTTCCCGCGGCGCTGGCACCACCGGTTCGCGGGCCTGGAGCACCTGCTGCAGGCGCTCGCCCTGCTGGCTGAGCACCGGGTTGTTGTTGCGGTTGACGAACAGGCTGTAGCCCAGGCGCGCCTCCAGCGCCGCCAGGCGCTTGCGCAGGGCCACCGGTTTGAGGTTGAGCCGCCGTGCCGCCTGCATGAAACAACCGCAGCGCGCGGTGACCAGAAAACAGTTCAGGGTCTGTTCGTCCAGGGCCAGCGGCACCTGGGGGCGAACGACGGGCACGCTGGTATCCGGGGCTCGCCCCCGGGACAGATCGATAGGCATCCCTCGCCTCCCGCAGGCCCGCCTTGGCAGGCCCGCTTCTTCCATGGTTGTAGGCGACTAGCGGCTGCTTTCCAGCACCTGGTTGAGCGCCGCGCCGTCGATGCTGAGGGTGGCAGTGTCGAACATGCCCTCCACATAGGCCTTGGCCACCTGCTCCTGGCGCTGGGCACGCAGCACCTGGCGCAGGCGCGGGGCCACCTCGTCGAAGGTCGCCGCCCGGGCCGGCTGCAGTTCCACCAGCTTGATGATGTGATAGCCCGCCGCGCTCTGCACCGGTTCGCTGACGCTGCCCACCTTGAGTTTCGGCACCACCCCGCGCACCTCCGGCAACAGTTGCGCCAAGGCCTGCAGGCCGGTATCCCCGCCGTTGGCGGCGGTGCCGGCATCCTGCGAATGCTCGCGGGCCAATGCGCCAAAGTCCGCATCCGCGGCCTGGGCCTGCTTGGCAAGGGCCTGGGCCTGCTTGCGCACGGCCTCGTCATCCTTGGGGTTTTCCACCCGCAGGAAGATCTGGCTCAGGCGATAGCGTGCCGGCAGTTGCAAACCAGCCTTGCCTGCCTCGTAGGCCTGCTTGAGCTCAGCTTCGGTGGGGTAGTCGTCGGGCACCTTGCTCACCGAGTCGAGATAGTCGCGCAAGACGATCTGCTCGGTGGCCGCGCGGGTCTGCACCTGGATCTCCGGACGCTGCAGCCAGCCTTGGGCCTCGGCCTGCTGGTACAGGGCCTTTTCCGCCAAGCGGGCGCGGATCCAGGCCTCCAGTGCCGGCCGGTCGCCGCGCAGGCTGGCGCGGGACTCTTCGGGCAACTGGGCGAACAGCGCCTTGAGCTCGCCGCTGCCCACCTGTTGCTCGCCAAGGCGCGCCAGCACCGGGCCGTTGTCGGTGGCCACCAGGGTGGCGGGCGAAGCCGGGCGCGCCGCTGCCACCGGCTCGTCGCCCGGGCGCAAGGCCAGGGCGACTGCCACCGCGACAACGGCCAGCGCGCCAGCGCCGGCCCACAGGGTTCGCGCCGTCACGAAGCGCTCACCGCATCGCTGGCCACCTGCTCGGGCGCCGTTTCGGCGACATTGCGGCTGTAGTCACGCAGGTAGACGATGAACTCCTGCAGCAGGCGATCCCACAGCAACAGGCTGCCATGCAGGTGCTTCTCGCTGACGCCGTCGGCAACCACCACGTCCTTCTCCATTACCAGGAACTCGCCCTGTACCGACAGGCGGGCGAAACGCCGGGTGGCGTTCCAGCGCTCGGCCAGGCCCGCGGGCAGCTCGCCCTGGATACGCAGCGCGCAACTGAAGGTGAAATCGAGGAACTCGCCTTCCTGGTTCAGCGCCCGATTGCCGAAACGTACGGCGTAACCCACGCCCTGGCTGGCGCTAAGCAACTGCACCACGGCATTCTGCTCGGTGCGATTGACCCGGCAGCCGGCATCCTGCAGCAGCTTGGTCAGGGAGTCGGCGCTAACGGTTTCGATCAGGGTGACTTCGGTCATGTGCTTACTTCCTTGCGTTGAGAAAACGTCACTGGGTCACGCCCGTGGGGGCGTCGAACTGGCTTTCGTAGAGTCTGTCGCCATAGGCCTGGGCCAGTTCCTCGAAGCGGACCCGGGCCGAGCCAGCAAAGGGCTGGCGCATCTTCATCACATCGGCGATATCGACCTTCTCAAAGGCGGCCAGCATCTCCTTGGCCACCCCGTACATCTGCTGGTTGCGCGCCTGGCACTGCTGCACCTGGCCATCGCGTTCGGCCAGTTGTGCCTGCAGGCCGGCACGCTCGCTTTCCTTGGCGCGCGCCATGCCCAGCAGTTCGTCATAGGCGTGCTTGTACTTGTGCAGTTGTTCGTTGCTGCTGGCCACCAGCGCCTGGGCCTGGCTGTGCACGGCCTGCTGCTGTCCGGCGAGCTGTTCGCTCTGGCCGCGCGCCTTGGCCAGTTGCGCGGTCAGCTCGCGCACCTGGCCCAGGGCCGCGTCGCGTTGCTGTTCCGCCGCCTGGCGGGCGGCGCTGGCCTGGGCCTGCTCGCTCTGCAGGGCCTGCAGCTGTTGCGTGGTGCTGCGCAGCTGGGTGCGCAGGCGCTCTTCGAGGGTTTCGGCCGACGCCGAGGCGGCCAGGCTTGCGCCCAGCGCCAGCATCAACCAGGCGCAACGATGGCGATAGACTCCCTTGTTCATGCCCGTGCTCCTTCCCTAGAACCGCGTGTTGACTTCAAGTTGTAGCACATCGATGTCAAACGGCGCGCCGTAGAGTGCCTCGCTACTCAACCAACGGGCTGTAGCGTAGACGTTGTCGGCCAGGCCGTAGTTGCCACCGAGGAAATAGCCCTTGGCGTTGGTGCCGCCGAGGTGGAAGCTCGAGTCGTTGAACCCGTCCGGCAGCGCGTCAGGCTCGATGCGCTTGTAACCGGCGAACAGGTTCCAGTCGCCGGCCTTGCGCATGTCCAGGGCGTTGCCCAGGGTGAACTGCAACATCCAGGCGTCGCCGCCGCTCTTGATGTTGCCGTTCTCGTCGATGTTGTTGGCCAGCTGGCCGGCCGAACGCTTGCGCATGTCGCCCTCGTCGTAGGCCAGGTTGTGGATGTAGTTGGCCTGGCTGCGCAGCTTGAAGTCATGAGGCAGGTCGGCATCCCACACCAGGTTCAGGTCGAGCAGTTCGAACTCCGAGGCGATGCCGACGAACTGCGGCTGCGGCGTGGCCGCCGGGTTGGCCGGATTGGGCGTGATGTCGCGCAGCAGGAACACCGTGTTGCCCTTCTGCATGAAGGTCGGGCGGGTTTCGTCGCTGTCGCAGGCCGGCTGGCCATCCCAGGGCGCGCAGGGGCTGGAGCGCTCGCCGGCGATGTCGTCGAAGCGGTAGTAGGCCATCGCGCCCTTGAGGCGGTGATGGTCGTTGAGCGCCCATTTCGCGCCCAGCTGCGCGCCGTACAGCCACTTGTTGTCGCTGTCCTCCTTGTCCAGGCCGTTGCTGCTGGCGCTGTCGTCGCTGTACTGCACAGGGAACGCGCCGACGGTGCCGAACAGGCTGAGGTCGCGGCTCAGCGGCTGGTCGAAGATCGCCGCCACGCCATCGAAGTTGAGGTCGTGGGAATAGAGGACGTCGGTGGACATGAACGGATTGGCGATGCGCCCGCCGGTCAACGTCAGTCGCTCGCTGGGCGTCCAGGTGACATAGCCCTGGTCGAGCCAGATGTCCTTCTTGCCGAAGCCGCCACCGAGGTTCTGGGTGGTCGACACCGGGTTGTTGTTGGAGCCGGTGGCGACGCGGATGCCGGCCACCCAGTTGTCCGCCAGCTGGGCCTTGAGGCCGAAGCGCGCGCGCAGGCGCAGGAGGCTGTCGCGGTCCTCGCGGGTGTTAAGCAGCGGCGGCAGGTTCGAGCCGCTGTTGGCGTTGACATCGTACGGGCCCTTGTCATTGAGCTTGGCGAAGTCGACGATCTCGTTGCTGTTGCCATCGGCGTAGCCGCGCGACTCGTAGCGCAGGCGCAGGTCGCCGTCGAAGCTGATGCGCGAGGCCCAGTCGGGGAAAGTGTTGGGCGCGGCCCAGTTTTCCTGCTTGGCGGTGTTCATCACCTCGGCCTTGATCTCATCGCGGATCTGCTGGCGGACGATGGCCGGCACATACTGCACGCGCACTTCGCCGTTGGCCGCGGGGGCCTGGGCGACGATCGGCGCGGCGCTGACAGCCTGCGCCTGCTGGGCCTCGCGCTCGGCCTGGGCGATCAGCGCGTCGGCCTTGTCCTGCTTGAGCACGCCCTGTTCCACCAGCAGGCGGATCAGGTTGACGGTCGCGTTCTCCGACGGCGCGGCGTGGGCGACGGCCGGACCGACCGCGGTGGCGGCGGCCAGCAGGCCGAGCGCCAGGGTCAATCGGTTGACTGGGCACTTCATGGGTTTGCAGCTCCTGTGGGTCAGTCGTGCTTCGTTGTTCATGGCCGGCGCCCCTGCAGGGCGATCTTCACCGGCAAGGTCAGGTTGGCCGGCGGGCGCTGGTCGAGGGCGCGGGCGCCGCGCAGGGCGGCGAGCACCTGGGCATCGACCTCGGGCTCGCCGCTGCCGCGCAGCAGCTCGACCCGGGTGATCTCGCCGGCGGCGCTGAGCCAGATTTCGGCCTGCAGGTTGAACACCAGGTTCCGCAGCTCGGGGTTGTCGCGCAGCAGGCGCTGGAAGGCATAGGCCAGGTACTGGCTATAGGTGCCGCTGCCCAGGCCGCCACCGCCGCCACCGGCCATGCCGCCGCCCTTGCCGGCACCGACGTTGAAGCTGTCGTCGCCCGCTTGGGCGTCGCCGTCCATCTGCATGGGGTCGGCCAGGTCCTGGGCCGGGTCCGGCGCGTCCTCGGCGGGCTTGACCTCCTCGGCCTCGGGCACCGGCTGCGGCTCGACGATCTTTTCCTCGACCGGCGGTTCAGGCTCCTTGGGCGGCTCGGGCGGGGGCGGCGGTGGAGGCGGCGGCAGCGGGATGATCGCCGGCACCTTGGGCGCCTCGCGGCGCACCCCGGCCATGTCGTTGGCCCACTGCCACAGCAGCCAGGCCAGGCCCGCGCCAGCGACGGCGAGCACGGCCCAGGTCAGCAGGCGGCGGAAGTTGGCTTTAGGTTCCATGCCTGCCCTCACCCCTGGTTCGGCTTGCCGGTGACCAGCCCGACCTGGGCCAGTTCGAGACGGCGCAGCAGGTCGAGCACCTCGACCACTTTCTGGTACTGCACACCCGCGTCACCGCGCACGATCAACGGGAAATCCGGGCTGCGTGCCTTTTCGCTGCGCAGGCGGTCCTCCAGCTCCTGCAGCGTCACCGGGTAGGCGTCGAGGAACACCTGGCCGGCATCGTTGATCGAGATCGCCTTGGACTTGGGCTGGGCCAGCGACACCGTGGCGCTGGCCTTGGGCAGTTGCACCTGGATCCCGGAGACCTGCGCGGTGGCGGTGAGGATGAACATCACCAGCACCACCATCAGCACATCCACCAGCGGGGTGATGTTGATGCTGTCGACCGCGGCGTCGGCGTCGTCGTCTTGGGCGTTGTTCACGGATGCCATGGCTGCCTCCTCACGCTGGGATCGACGGGTTGACGCTGCGCCCGGCCGGACACAGCGCCGCTTCACCGGCCTGGCCCTCGCCGTGCAGCTCGGCCAGGCGGGTGATGAACTCGTCGACGAACACCCGCATGTCGGCGCTGACTTCGCGGTTGCGCGTGGTCAGGCGGTTGTAGCCGAACAGCGCGGGGATGGCGACGAACAGGCCCATGGCGGTGGCCAGCAGCGCCGCGGCCATGCCCGGGGCGATGGCGTTGATGTTGACGTCGCCGGCCATGGCCGTGCCGAGGAACACCACCATGATCCCCAGCACCGTGCCGAGCAGGCCGATGTAGGGGCCGCCGGCGATGGCGTTGGACAGGGTCGACAGTTTCGACGACAGCGCCTGGTTCTCGCGGGTGCGCACGCCGTCCATGGAGCAGCGGATGGCTTCGATGGTGGCCGCGGACACTTCACTGGTGTCGGCGCCCTGGGCGCGGCGGGTGCGGATTTCCTGCACCGCCACCAGGTACAGGCGCCACAGCGAGGAGTCGGTCAGTCGGTCATGCAGTTCGCGATCGTCGGCGAACTGCTCGAGGCGCGTGCCGACCGTGGCGAAGCGCTCGCGAAAGCGCGTATTGGCGGCGGTGACGCGGTTGAGCGTGCGCTGCTTGCGCAGCATGATCACCCACGACTGCACCATCATCAGCACCAGGACAGCGATGATTACCCAGGCGTCCACCGGCACCGCCTTGAGCAGGAAGCCCAGGCCGCCGAAGCCGAAGCCGGATTGTTCTTCGTCAACGCCATAGACCACCAGGCGCGACTCGGCCCCCTGGGCCAGCACGTCGGCCTGCAGGCTGGCCTGGCTGCGGGCGACGCGGGAAACACGCAGCTCGTCCAGGGCGCCGACAAAGGTCGCGTAGTGGCCGGCGGCCTCGCCCTCGGCCGCTGGCAGGTCGCCACCGATGCCGATGGCGCCGCTGAAGGCCGCCAGGCTCGCGGCCAGTCGCGCGACCGGCTGGCCTTCGAGCAGCAGCGTGAGGTTGCCGCCCTCGCCCACCAGCGCCAGATGCTGCCATTGGCCGGCGCCGAGCGCCTGATTGGCGGCGGCACGCTGGCCGTCCACCTCGATGAAGGGCACGCCTTCGGCCAGGCCGAGCAGCAGGCTGTGGCCGGCCTCGCGGCGCGCCAGCAGCAGTTGCTCACCCACCGCCTGGTCCTGGCGCAGCCAGGTGCTGAAGCTGAACGCCGCGCCCGCCGGCAGTTGCAGCGAGGCGCTGGCGGGCAGTTGCAAGGCTTGTCCCCCGAGCTGGATGGCCCGGCCAATCACACCATCGACACTGACCGTTGGTCCTTGCAGCTGGTTACCGTAAGGACTGGCGTCACGGGCGGTGGCACCGTCGAAGTGGTAGAGCGCGGTGTAGTCGGCGTCGAAGCTCGGCTGGCCGGCGGGTGCCTGGGCCTTGGGGTTGCCGTAGTACATCCACAGGTCCTGGCGCTGGCCAGGCTCGATACGCGGCACGTCGACCCAGATCAGCGCCATGCCCATCAGTGGATCGAACTGCTCGACATGGTGGTTGAGCACGGTCTTGTCGTCGGCAGCGACGAAGCGGATGTCCGCGCCGGTTTCGCTGACGCCGTCGAAGCTGAAGTTGCCGGTGTGCAGACGCACCAGCAGCGCGGTGCGGCCCAGCGCCTGGGTCAGGCCGGCGCCCTGGGGCGTGGTGTCCACGGCGATCTGCTTGCGGTACATCCAGTCGTCCTGCCACCAGGCGCTGGCGCTGCCCGGCAGGGCGAAGCCCAGGCATAGCAGCAAGGTCAATATCAGGCGTTGCATGAGAGGTCTCCAGGCCGATGCCGGTCAGTAGGTCAATCGTTCAAAAAGTCGCCTGCACGCTGAAGTGCACGCGGGAAGCGTTCTTGTCGGTGTTGGGGCCGTCCTTGAGCGGCACGGCCCAGTCGAGGCTGCCGGACAACCAGTCGTTGAGCGTGGCGCGGGTGCCGACGCCGACGCTGGCCAGGCTGTAGCTGTCGTCCTGTTCGGGCAGTGCGTCCTGCAGGCGCAACTGGGCACCCTCGGCGAACAGGTAGAAGCGCCAGTCGCTGATGTAGCTGCCGACGTAGCGGCCAATGGAGGGGGTGCGCAGTTCCTGGGAGAACAGCAGGCCGTCGTCCCCGGTGCGTTCGGCGGCGAGATAGCCGCGCACCGAGGTGGCGCCACCGGCGGCAAACTGTTCGTTCGACACCAACGGCCCCGAGGCCAGCTGGAAGGCCAGCTTGGAGGCGCTCTGCCAGGCGCCGGCGAAGTCGAAGGTGTAGCTGCCGTCGCCCTTGAGCGCGGCGAAGCTGGAGTCGGCGCGGTAGCGCTTGTAATCGAACTCGGAATCGTCGCTACCATAGCCCAGCAGGCTGCGCGTCCCGGCCACCAGGCTCAGGCCGAGGCTCAGCTGGTCCTGTTCGGTGAAGCGGTAGCCGGTATAGCCCAGGGTGATCGGGGCGTACTTGAGCGGGACCTTGTCGCTGCTGCCGCCCAGGCCGACCTGTTCGTCGAAGTCCTTGAAGTCCACGCCGATCGACAGGGCGCTGGCCCAGGCGCCGACGCCCGGCAGGTTATAGATCGCCGAAACGCCGTAGGAATGGCCCTTGCCCAACACATTGGTACCGCCCACCGTGGCGACGTTGCTGTCGGAGTGGTAGCCGGAGAACTGCACGGTCCAGCGCTCGTTCAGCGGCGCGGCGTAGGACCCGGACCAGACCTCGGCGTTGTTACGGTCCTGGGGCGCGGTGAACCAGGTCAGCGAGACGCTGTGGCCGGCCTGCCAGAGGTTGTTGTAGCCCAGGCTGACGACACTGCGCAGCTTCTCGGTATCGGCGCTGTGGTCGTTGTTCAGGCCCAGGCTCAGGTTCCAGGGTTGCTTGTCCTCGACCTGCAGGTCGACGTCCATGGTGCCCGGGCGCTGGCCTTCGCGCACCAGTGGCATGACCTGCCGCCCCGGGGCACGATTGAGCGTGGCCAGCTCGTTCTGTACCTGGGCGAAATCGGGGACCTTGCCCTCCTCCAACGCCGGCACCTGTTCACGGATCTCCAGCGGCGAGTAATGCTTGGCGCCCACCACCCGCACGCGGCCGACCTTGGTTTCGCTCACCTGCAGGTAGACCACGCCGCCTTCGACCTTCTGCTCGGGCAGCTCGACGAACACCGACTGGTAGCCTTGGGCCTGATAGCTTTTCTGCAACGCCTCACGGGCGCCTTCAAGGTCGGCCAGGGTCTTGTCCGGCCCCAGGTAGGGATAGACCGCCTCTTCGATGGCCTGGGCGTCGAGCACGGTGTTGCCGCGCACCACGTACTCGTTGATCTCGACCCGGCGCTGCGCCTCGTCCGCGATCACCTCGACCGCCAACAGGCACAGCAGCGCCCCTGCGCCCATGCCGCATCGCTTGAAGAAAAAATGCTCCACACCGCCCCCTTGAGCGCCAGGAATTCGTTGGTTTTCTAGTGGTTGTCGCTGGGTGCGGCCTGGCCTTGGTGGCGGGCCAGCCAGCTGTGCAACAGGGCCAGGTTGAGGCTGAACTCGGGCATGGCCTGCAGGCTTGCGCCGAGCACTTCGTCGACCATGCGCTGCAGCAGCGAAACGGCCATGGCGCTGCCCAGCAGCACGCCGAGGTCATGGCTGAACAGGCTGAAGTTCCACACCCGCGATTTCAGCTCCAGGCCGGTGAACCAGCGGAACAGCAGGTTGTAGTTGAGCTGTTCGTAGAGCTGCTTTTCGCTGGGCACCGAATACAGCAGCTGCAGGAGCAGCACATGCATCAGCGTGCGCGGGGCGATGATCATGCCCTGCTGTTCGGCCAGCAGCGCCAGCGCGGGCTGGTGCGCGTCCAGCAATGCCTCTATGCGCGGCTTGAGCAGCGCCAGCGAATGGCCGGGCGGCACGCAGCTGGCCACCTCGCGCAGGGCGCCCTGCCAGTCGTCCTGGGAGACGATCCATACCCAGGGGGCGCCGTAGCGGTAGACCGAGACGGGCTGCTTGCGGGCGGCCTCGACGATCTTGGCCAGACGCTGGTCGAGCTCCTGCATTCCCACTTTCGTGTAGCGTTCCATAGTGCCCATTGCCCCGCTCCCAGGCCGGTTCTCAAGGCTTCATCGGCCTGATGGCCAGGTGCCTTGTTGGTGTCCATGGCTTTGACGGGGGTGGCGGATTGCTACCGAAGTTTTGTCATGAAAGGTTCATCAGAGGGGGTGGTTTCGAGGGGGTCGGGGTCGGGGTCGGGGTCGGGGTCGGGGTCGGGGTCGGGGTCGGGGTCGGGGTCGGAAGTGATTGTTTTGATTTTTGTTTGCGCATTCGTAGAAGATGTCGACATCTAGTCACCTTTCCGCCCTTACGGCGGGTCCCTTTTTGAAGGATCAAAAAGGAACCAAAAAATCCTGGCTCCA
>NZ_JBOBDQ010000047.1:0-48238 GCF_050586565.1 Pseudomonas sp. WC1 | reverse complement strand
CACAGGGGCGGTGCTAGCTTCAGCATTTTCTGATCTTGATCTCCAAGGCTGCCTATCTCGAATTCAGGGAATTATCCTACGCAGTCTGTCGACTGCCATTACCTTCTCAGTGGGAACGCTTGCCTCTAGGCTCCAGACCGTCGCCGAATAACTTGGCGATCGGGTGTGGTAGCCCGGGTATTCGATTCCCCATGTCAGTCCATGGCGGCTGTGCGTGGGAGGCTTTCGAGCCTGCCTGGTTTGGGAATCGCCCGGGTCTACCACCTCGCGTACAGTCGCCACCCAATTCGCGTGGTAGCGGGGCCGGTGGTTTTTTAAGGAGCGAATTCCCATGACTAGAAAGCTTGTTCCCGATCCACCACTCCCAAATACCACAACCCACCCCTTCGGCCGCTGCGACGCCGGCCACCCTCCACTCTTCACCGTAAACCCCAATATCGAAGCCCACGACGCCCTGGTGCACGTAGCGCTTTACCTGCGCTGCGCCTACGACACTGGCATCAAGGCACTCGACCACCTGCGCGACGAGGGGCGTGGTATGTACTGGTCGAGCCTGCATTCGCTGGAAATGGCGGAGGGGTTGGTGGAGGCGATGCTTGAGGGCATTGAGTCAGCGTCTATAGCCGAAAGGCCCGCTGGCTGAACTGACGCCATCGCCGGCAAGCCGGCTCCCACAGGTACAGCGTCATCCAGGAGGTTTGCGCGGTCCCTGTGGGAGCTGGCTTGCCAGCGAATGGGCCGCAGAGCGGCCCCAGGATTTCAAGGCAGCAGAACAGTCGAGCCCACCGTCCGCCGCGCCGACAACTCACTCTGCGCCTTGGCCGCCTCACTCAACGGATACCGCTGCTGGATATCCACCACCAACTTGCCACTGGCGATCATCGCGAACAGGTCATCGGCCATGGCCTGAGTATTCTCGGCATTGTTGGCATAGCTCCCCAGTGTCGGTCGGGTCACATACAGTGAGCCCTTCTGCGACAGGATCCCCAGGTTCACCCCGCTCACCGCCCCCGACGCATTGCCGAAACTCACCATCAACCCTCGCGGCCTGAGGCAATCAAGCGAGGTCAGCCAGGTATCGGCGCCTACGCCGTCATACACCACCGCGCACTTTTGACCGTCGGTCAGCTCCAGCACGCGTTTAGCCACATCTTCGTGGCTGTAGTCGATGGTCGCCCAGGCCCCGAGTGCCTTGGCCCGCTCGGCTTTCTGGGGAGAGCTGACAGTACCAATCAGCTTCGCCCCCAGTGCCTTGGCCCACTGACAAGCCAGCGATCCGACGCCACCGGCAGCAGCATGGAACAGCACGAAATCCCCCGGCTGCACCGCATAGGTCTGCTTGAGCAGGTACTGCGTGGTCAGCCCCTTGAGCATCACCGCCGCCGCCTGCTCGAAGCTGATCGCATCCGGCAGCTTGACCAGGTTGGCCTCCGGCAGCGTATGCACCTCGCTGTAGGCCCCCAGCGGCCCACCGGCATAAGCCACGCGGTCGCCGAGCTTGATCCGGCTTACGCCCTCGCCCACCGCCTCGACCACCCCTGCCGCTTCGGTACCCAACCCGGAAGGCAGCGACGGCGGCGCATACAGCCCGCCTCGGAAATAGGTGTCGATGAAGTTCAGGCCGATCGCATGGTTGCGCACGCGCACTTGCTGCGGGCCGGGCGGGGCTGGGTCGAACTCCACCAACTGCAACACTTCCGGGCCGCCATGCTGGCTGAACTGGATACGCTTGGCCATCACACACTCCTGTCATTGGGGCTGCAAAGGCCTTCTATCGGACGCCTTTGCTTGATCGCCGTCAACTGCGGCGCGGGGTTTGCCGGTGGTATGCTACGCGGCGAATTTTCCCCGCTCCTTCCAGGTGACCCGATGACCAGCCGCACCGAGGCCGTGAAAGCCTACCTGCTCGACCTGCAAGACCGCATCTGCACTGCCCTCGAGAACGAAGACGGCGGCGCCCGCTTCGTCGAGGATGCCTGGGTGCGCGATGCCGGCGGCGGCGGTCGCACGCGGGTGATCGGCGACGGCAAGGTGATCGAGAAAGGCGGCGTGAACTTCTCCCACGTGTTCGGCAGCGGCTTGCCGCCTTCGGCCAGTGCCCACCGCCCGGAGCTGGCGGGCCGTGGTTTCGAGGCGCTGGGCGTGTCGCTGGTGATCCATCCGCACAACCCGCATGTGCCGACTTCCCACGCCAACGTGCGGTTCTTCATCGCCGAAAAAGAGGGCGAAGAGGCGGTGTGGTGGTTCGGCGGCGGCTTCGACCTGACCCCCTACTACGGCAATGAAGAAGACTGCGTGCACTGGCACCGCGTGGCCGAACAGGCCTGCGCGCCGTTCGGCGCCGACGTGTACCCGCGTTACAAGGCCTGGTGCGACCGCTACTTCCACCTCAAGCACCGTGGCGAGCCACGGGGTATCGGCGGCCTGTTCTTCGATGACCTGAACGAGTGGGACTTCGACACCTGCTTCGCCTTCATCCGCGCCATTGGTGACGCCTATGTCGAGGCCTACCTGCCGATCATTCAGCGCCGCAAGGGCACCCCCTACACGGCCAAGCAGCGCGAATTCCAGGAGTACCGTCGTGGTCGCTATGTCGAGTTCAACCTGGTCTACGACCGTGGCACCTTGTTCGGCCTGCAGTCCGGTGGCCGCACCGAATCGATCCTGATGTCGCTGCCACCGCAAGTGCGCTGGGGCTACGATTGGAAAGCCGAACCAGGCAGCGAAGAAGCGCGCCTGACCGAGTACTTCCTGCAAGACCGCGACTGGCTCGCCCAGTAAGCCTGTGGAAACCCGAGGATCCCCCATGGACCAGTACGTTGTTTTCGGTAACCCCATCGGCCACAGCAAATCGCCGTTGATCCACCGCCTGTTCGCCGACCAGACCGGCGAGGACCTGGAGTACGCCACCCTGCTGGCGCCGCTGGACGAATTCAGCGACTGCGCCCGTGGCTTCTTCAAGCAAGGCAGCGGCGCCAACGTTACCGTACCGTTCAAGGAAGAGGCCTACCGCCTGTGCGACAGTCTCACCCCACGCGCCAAGCGTGCCGGCGCGGTGAACACCTTGAGCAAGCTGGCCGACGGCACCTTGCAAGGCGACAACACCGACGGTGCTGGGCTGGTGCGTGACCTCACCGTCAACGCCGGGGTCGAGCTGGCCGGCAAGCGCATCCTCATCCTCGGTGCCGGTGGCGCGGTGCGCGGCGTGCTGGAGCCGATCCTGGCGCACAAGCCGCAATCGCTGGTGATTGCCAACCGCACGGTGGAGAAAGCCGAGCAGTTGGCCCGTGAGTTCGATGAGCTGGGGCCGGTGGTGGCCAGCGGTTTTGCCTGGTTGCAGGAGCCGGTGGACGTGATCATCAACGCCACTTCGGCGAGCTTGTCCGGCGAGCTGCCGCCGATTGCCGACAGCCTGGTCGAGGCGGGGCGTACCGTTTGCTACGACATGATGTATGGCAAGGAGCCGACGCCGTTCTGCCAGTGGGCCAGCAAGCTGGGTGCGGCCAAGGTACTGGATGGGCTGGGGATGCTGGCGGAGCAGGCCGCCGAGGCGTTCTTCATCTGGCGTGGGGTTCGGCCTGAGACCGGGCCAGTGCTGGATGAGCTGCGCCGGCAGTTGGCCCGCGGCTGAATTCGAGATTTTGGGGCCGCTTTGCGGCCCCAGGATTTCAAAGCTCATTCCTCAAATCGAATGGGACACAGTTCAACCCCCTCCAGCTTCTGCAACTCCTCCATCACCTGCGGCCTTGCCCGCTGCAACGTCAGGCTTCCGCCACTGCGCATCAACCGCCGCGCCTCGCGGTGCAACATATCCACACCCGAGTAATCGATGAAGTTCACCTGTCGCGCATCGATCACCACGTGTGGTCCCTGGCAGCGCTGCAAGCGCACCTGCAGGTAGTGCGCCGCGCCGAAGAAGATCGACCCCCCCACCCGCAACACATCCGCCTCTCCTTCCCGGCTCTGCTGCACCCGTGGCCGCGACGTGCGCTTGAGGTAGAAGAACAGCGACGCCAGCACCCCGGCATAGATCGCCGTCTGCAACTCCAGCAGCAGCGTCGCGGCGGCGGTCAACAGCATGACCAGGAACTCCGAGCGGCTGACCCGAAACAGCGCGCGAATGCCGCGATGGTCCACCAGCCCCCAGCAGATCAGCAGGATGCTCCCCGCCATCGCCGGGATCGGCAGGTGGGCGATTAGCCCGGCGCCAGTCACCGCGAACAGCGCCACCCACAGCGCCGAGAACACCCCGGCCAGTGGCGACCGCGCACCTGCGTCGTAACTGAGGCCCGAGCGTGTGAAGGAACCTGCAGACAGATAACCAGAGAAAAATGCGCCGCCGATATTCGACAGGCCCTGTGCGCGGATTTCCTGGTCAGGGTCGATCAGTTGCTCCGAACGTGCCGACAACGAGCGGGCAATCGACAGGCTGGTGACCAGCCCCAGCATGCCTACCGCCACGGCGCTTGGCAGCAGGCGCAGCATCAGCTCCACATCCAGCAGAGGCAGCGGGCTGAAGGGCGGGAGCTGCCCGATGAACGCAGCCACCCTGGGCACATGGCCGAAAACGCCGGGTAATAGCCAGGCCACCAGGCTGACCAGCAGCAGGCTTATCAACAGGCTTGGCCAGCGCGGGCGCCAAAGTTTCAACGCGATACCGAACACCAGTGTGGCCAGGCCCAGGGCCAGCGATGGCAGATCCACTTCGCCCATGTGCCCAGCCAGGTCCTGCACGGTCTTCAACGCCGTGGCCTGGCTCGGCAGATCCATCCCCAGCAGGTTCGGTAACTGCCCAAGGGCGATGACGATGGCGGCGCCGAGGGTAAAGCCCAGCACTACCGAGTGGGAAACGAAATTGACCAGCGCACCGAAGCGCAACAGCCCCAGCAGCAACTGGAAGATGCCGCCGAGGAAGGTCAGCAGCAGTACCAGGGTCACATAGTCGGCGCTGCCGGCCACGGCCAGGGGGCTGATGCTGGCGTAGAGGACGATGGAGATGGCGGCCGTGGGCCCGCAGATCAGGTGCCAGGACGAGCCCCACAGGCAGGCGATCAGCACTGGGACGATGGCGGCGTACAGGCCGTACTCGGCGGGCAGGCCGGCGATCAGGGCGTAGGCGATGGACTGCGGCAGGGCGAGGATGGCGCCGCTCAGGCCCACCAGCAGGTCCTGGCGCAGGCTGCGGCCCGATTGACGGGGCAGCCAGGTGAGGAAGGGCAGCAGGTGGGTCAGGCGGGGCATGGGGCAACTCGCTTAGGATCCGATCTTGTGTTGGCCTTGCTGGCCTCATCGCCGGCAAGCCGGCTCCCACAGTGATACCACAAGCCTCAAGACTGTCGCTGGGAGCTGACTTGCCAGCGATGAGGCCGGAACTGGCTGCAAGGCTCTAGAGTCTGCCTGTTACGGCCTCTTGGGCGCTGCCACCGGCTTTTGTGGTCACTCCAGCCAACCACCCTTCCAGCACCTGCGGATGGGCCTTCACCCAACTCCTGGCCGCCTCATCGAAGCTCACCTTCTTGTCCACAACCTCGGCCATGATGCTGTTCTCCATCTCCAGCGAGAACTTCAAGTTCCCCAGCAGCTTCGCCGCATTCGGGCAGGCTTGTGGATAACCTTTGCGGGTCAGGGTGTAGACATCGCCCTTGCTGCCGAACCATTTCTCCCCGCCCGTGAGGTAATGCATCTTAAGCTTCACGTTCATCGGATGCGGAGTCCAGCCAAGGAAGGTGATGAACTGCTGCTTCTTCACTGCCCGGTCCACTTGAGCGAGCATCGCCTGCTCGCTGGACTCGACCAGTTTCCACTGACCCAGGTCGAACTCATTCTTGTCGATGATCTCTTTCAGCGACAGGTTGGCCGGCGCGCCGGAGCCGATGCCGTAGAGCTTCTTGTCGAACTGCGCAGCGTGCTTTTGCAGGTCGGCGAAGTCCTTCACGCCCGCGTTCCATACGTAATCGGGCACCGCCAGGGTGAACTCGGTGCCTTCCAGGTTCTTCGCCAGCTGCTGCACATCGCCATTGGCGATGAACTTGTCATGGAAGCCCTGTTGCGCCGGCATCCAGTTGCCGAAGAAGGCATCCACCCGGCCATCCTTCAGGCCGCCGTAGATGATCGGCACGGCCAGGCTGTCGATCTTCACCTGGTAGCCCAGGCTTTCCAGGAGTAGGCGGGCGATGGCGTTGGTGCTGGCGATATCGCTCCAGCCGGGGTCGGCCATCTTCACGGTGCTGCATTGCGCGTCGCTGTCGGCGGCATGTGCCGTGCCCAGGCTCAGGGCCAGGGTGAGCACGGCGGTGGAGAACTTCTGCATGGCGGCCTCTCTTCTCAATCCAGGGGTGCGGGCTGTGGATAACGTGCCTTGCGCTCGAGGTCGTCGAGATCGATATGGTTGCGCATGTACTGTTGGCTGGCGTCCACCAACGGTTGGTGGTCCCAGCTTTCCAGCTTGCCGATGGCCAGTGCCTCGGCCACCAGGCGGCGGCGCCGTTGGCTGGCCAGCACCTGCTGGCGCAGGGCCGGGATATCCCAGCGCTGCCTGGCTTCATCGGCAAATGCCTGCAGCAGCGCCTGGTGGTCCGGGCTGCCGGTGAGGTTCTCCCGCTCGTGCGGGTCGCGGCTCAGGTCGTAGAGTAGCCATGGGTCGTCTTCGCTGTACACGAACTTGTAGGGGCCGCGGCGGATCATCATCAGCGGGCCGACCGTGCCTTCGGCCATGTACTCGCCGATCACTTCGTCATGCCCGCCCTGCCCTTGCAGGTGGCCGAGCAGCGAGCGGCCATCCAGGTGCAGGTGGTTATCCACAGCGCCGCCCGCCAGTTCGACCAGGGTTGGCAGCAGATCGCAGGTGGACACACTGGCGCCGATTCGCGCCGGTGCGAAGTGCTTGGGCGCATGGATCAACAGCGGCACCCGCGCCGCCATCTCGAACCAGTGCATCTTGTACCAGAGCCCGCGCTCGCCAAGCATGTCGCCGTGATCGCCCGAGAACACGATCAGGGTGTCGTCGGCCAGGCCGCACTCCTCGAGGGTCCGCAGCAGCTTGCCGATGTTGTCGTCGATGTAGCTGCAGGCGCCGAAGTAGGCGCGGCGGGCGTCGCGGATCTTGTCCACGGGCAGCGGCTTGTTCCACAGGTCGTAGACCTTGAGCAGGCGTTGCGAGTGTGGGTCCTGCTGATCCTGTGCGATTTCGTCGCGCGGCAGCGGGATATCCACAGCCTCGTACATATCCCAGTAGTGTCTGGGGATAGTGTAGGGGTCGTGCGGATGGGTCATGGAAACGGTCAGGCAGAACGGCCGGCCATCATCCTCGCGTACATGGTCGTAAAGGTACTGACGCGCCTTGAACACCACCTCCTCGTCGAAATCCAGCTGGTTGGTACGCACGCACGGCCCGGCTTGCAACACCGAGGACATGTTGTGGTACCAGCTCGGGCGGCCGTCAGGGGCGTCCCAGTTCACCGCCCAACCATAGTCGGCCGGGTAGATATCGCTGGTCAGGCGTTCTTCATAACCATGCAACTGGTCCGGCCCGCAGAAGTGCATCTTGCCTGACAGCGCGGTGCGGTAGCCAAGGCGGCGCAGGTAGTGAGCGTAGGTCGGGATGTCGGCAGGAAAGTCGGCGGCGTTGTCGTACGCGCCGATGCGGCTGGGCAACTGGCCGCTGACCAAGGTGAAGCGCGACGGCGCGCAAAGCGGGCTGTTGCAGTAGGCACTGTCGAACACCACGGCCTGCTCGGCGAGGCGGGCCAGGTGGGGCATCTTGATCGGCGATGGGTTGTAGATGGGCAGCAAAGGCGCGGCCATCTGATCGGCCATGATGAACAGGATGTTGGGTCGCTTCATGGGTGCCTTCCATCGTTGAGGGTTATGGGTATCACTTGCAATCCAGCATGCGGCTGTGGATAACAGGGGTAAAGCCCATGCCGGGCAATGACTGGGATTAGCCAAGCTTATGTTCGAGCACCTTGCCGACCTGCCCCTCGACACCTTGCGAGTGTTCGAGGCCGCCGCCCGCCTGCGCAGCTTTACCGCTGCCGCCGTGGAGCTGGGCACCACCCAGCCGGCGGTGAGCCAGCAGATGAAGCGCCTGGAGGCGCAGCTGGGCACGCGGTTGTTCGACCGGATCTACCGGGGCATCGAGCTGACCGAGGCGGGGTTGCTGTTGTTCGAGCAGGTGCACCAGGGCTTGCAGGTGATGGACGATGGCGTTGCCCAAGCCAGTGGGCGCGGTCAGCGCGAGGTGCTGCAGGTGGCGACCGACTTCGCCTTTGCGGCGTTCTGGCTGATGCCACGCTTGCAGCGTTTCCACGAGGCTTATCCACAGGTGGACGTGAGCCTGGTGACCGGCGAGCGCAGCCAGGCGATGCTGCGCCCGGACATCGATGTGGCGGTGCTGTTTGGTAATGGACGCTTCCATCAGGGCGAGAGCCGCTGGCTGTTCGATGAGGAAGTTTTCCCGGTGTGCAGCCCTCGGCTGATTCATGGCAAACCCTTGTCAGCCGTTGCTTTGCAGCGATTGCCATTGCTGCATCTGAAGGGTGAGCAGGCCAGTCGCTGGTTCGATTGGGCCGGGGTTTTCCGCGGTCTTGGTGTGGACAGCCCTCCTCCGTCCGGTCAGCTGCGGTTCGACAACTACACCCTGCTGATTCAGGCCGCAATTGCCGGCCAGGGCGTGGCGATCGGCTGGGCGCACCTGGTGGACGGGCTGGTCGAGCAGGGGCTGCTGTGTCGGCCGCTGGAAGGCAGCTTGCGCTCGAAGCGGGGGTATTACGTGGTACTGCCGCCACGCAAGCGGCGTGGGGCGTTGATCGAGCGGTTTGTGGATTGGCTGGAGCAGGAGCGCCTGTAATGAGATGGCGTAGACTCCAAGATATTCGCACTACTGCAATCAGGAGCCACCGTGCAAAGGATCAAGGGCTATCACGCCCACGTGTACTACGACGCATCGACCATGGAACAGGCCCGTGAACTATGCGAGGAGGCGACGCGGCTGTTCCCCGTGACCATGGGCCGCATGCACCAGAAACCGGTCGGGCCGCACCCGGACTGGAGCTGCCAGCTGGCGTTCGGGCCGGAGGTGGTGGGGGTGGTACTGCCGTGGCTGGCGCTGTATCGCAAGGGGCTGGTGGTGTTCCTGCACCCGGAAACCGGGGATGAACTGGCGGATCACCGCGATCATGCGATCTGGATGGGGGCGATCAGGCCGCTGGACCTGTCGATTTTCGAAGGCTAGTTGCTTGGGCCGGCAAGCTCCCACGGGTCGTGTGGGAGCCGGCTTGCCGGCGATCGAGGGCGAAGCCCTCGCGCTTAGTTGCGTGCCGCGCGCACACCTTCAGCCAGCGCCGAGCACAGGCTCAGCACATCATTCACAGCCTGGTCGGCACCCTTGGCCTGGGCGATCTTGTCGACCAGCGCCGAGCCTACCACCACGCCATCGGCCAGGCGGGCGATAGCCGCAGCCTGCTCCGGTGTACGAATGCCGAAACCAACGCTGATCGGCAGGTCGGTATGCCGACGCAGGCGCGCAATGGCCTCGGTCACATGCTCGGTGGTCGCCGAGCCCGCACCGGTCACGCCGGCCACCGACACGTAGTAGACGAACCCGGAACTGCGCTCCAGCACGCGTGGCAGGCGCGTGTCGTCGGTGGTCGGGGTGGTCAGGCGGATGAAGTCGATGCCGGCGGCCTGGGCCGGGGTAGCCAGCTCGGCGTCGTGCTCCGGCGGCAGGTCGACGATGATCAGGCCATCGACACCAGCTTCCTTGGCTTGGGCGACGAACTGCTCCACGCCGAAGCGATGGATCGGGTTGTAGTAACCCATCAGCACGATCGGGGTGGTTTGGTTCTCCACACGGAATTCACGCACCATTTTCAGGGTCTTGGCCAGGGTCTGGCCAGCTTCCAGGGCGCGCAGGGTGGCGAGCTGGATGGCCACGCCGTCGGCCATCGGGTCGGTGAACGGCATGCCCAGCTCGATCACGTCGGCACCGGCGGCCGGCAGGCCCTTGAGGATTTGCAGCGAGGCATCGTAGCCGGGGTCGCCAGCGGTAACGAAGGTGACCAGTGCCGAGCGGCCTTCGGCCTTGAGATCGGCGAAGCGTTGTTCGAGACGGCTCATGCCTGTTTCTCCTGGGCGGCCATATGGTTCATCACGGTTTGCATGTCCTTGTCGCCGCGACCGGACAGGCAGATCACCATCAGGTGGTCCTTGGGCAGCGTCGGCGCGCGCTTGATCGCCTCGGCCAGGGCGTGGGAGCTTTCCAGCGCCGGGATGATGCCTTCCAGGCGGCAGGTGGCGTGGAAGGCGTCCAGGGCTTCCTCGTCGGTGATGCTGACGTACTCCACGCGCTTCACTTCGTGCAGGTAAGCATGCTCCGGTCCGATGCCGGGGTAGTCCAAGCCTGCAGAGATCGAGTGGGCGTCGGTGATCTGACCGTCGTCGTCCTGCAGCAGGTAAGTGCGGTTGCCATGCAGCACACCCGGCACGCCGCCGTTGAGGCTGGCCGCGTGCTTGTCGGTGTGCACGCCGTGGCCGCCGGCTTCGACGCCGATGATCTTGACGCTCGGCTCTTCGAGGAACTCGTGGAACAGGCCCATGGCGTTGGAGCCGCCGCCGACGCAGGCGATCAGGCTGTCGGGCAGGCGTCCTTCCTTCTCTTGCAACTGCGCGCGGGTCTCTTTGCCGATGATCGACTGGAAGTCGCGGACCATCGCCGGGTACGGGTGGGGACCCGCCACGGTGCCGATCAGGTAGAAGGTGTCTTCGACGTTGGTGACCCAGTCGCGCAGGGCCTCGTTCATCGCGTCCTTGAGCGTGCCGGTGCCGGCGGTGACCGGGACGATCTCGGCGCCCAGCAGCTTCATGCGGAACACGTTGGCCTGCTGGCGCTCGATGTCGGTGGCGCCCATGTAGATCACGCAGGGCAGGCCGAAGCGCGCGGCGACGGTGGCGGTGGCCACGCCGTGCATGCCGGCGCCGGTTTCGGCGATCAGGCGTTTCTTGCCCATGCGCTTGGCCAGCAGCACCTGGCCGATGCAGTTGTTCACCTTGTGCGCGCCGGTGTGGTTGAGTTCTTCACGCTTGAAGAAGATCTTGGCGCCGCCGCAGTGCTCGGTCAGGCGCTCGGCGAAGTACAGCGGGTTGGGCCGGCCGATGTAGTCGCGTTGGAAGTAGGCCAGCTCTTCAAGGAACTTGGGATCGGCCTTGGCGGCTTCGTATTCGCGGGCAAGGTCGAGCACCAGCGGCATCAGGGTTTCGGCCACGTAGCGGCCGCCGAACGAGCCGAACAGGCCGTTGGCGTCGGGGCCGGGGCGGTATTGGGTCTGGGTCATGGGGCGCTCCGTAGGCGAAGTAGAGATTCGATGAGCTTTACTCTAACCACGACGTGGCCGGCTGAAAACCGATAAGATTGCGCAAACCTGTCAGGAAAACTCACAAGTAAGATGGCTCAGGACCTTCCTCCCCTCAATGCGTTGCGGGCCTTCGAGGCGACAGCCCGGCTGAACAGTGTCAGCCAGGCAGCAGAAGCGCTTCATGTAACCCATGGCGCGGTCAGCCGGCAGATCAAGGTGCTTGAGGAGCATCTGGGGGTAGCCTTGTTCGTCAAGGACGGGCGTGGCGTCAAACTCACAGATGCCGGTGTGCGTCTGCGCGATGCCAGCTTCGAGGCCTTCGACCGGCTGCGCGGGGTCTGCGCCGAGCTTTCCCGCGCTGCCGACGAAGCGCCGTTCGTGCTCGGTTGTTCCGGCAGCTTGCTGGCGCGTTGGTTCATCCCCCGCCTGGGGCGCCTGAAAGCCGACCTGCCGGAGCTGCGCCTGCACCTGTCAGCGGGCGAAGGTGACCTTGATCCGCGACGCCCGGGGCTGGACGCACTGCTGGTTTACGCAGAGCCACCGTGGCCGGCGGACATGCAGGTGCATGTGCTCGCCGAAGAGCGCATCGGCCCGGTGATGAGCCCGCGCTTTGACGCTTTCGATCGTTTGAAAGCCTTGCCAGCCGTGGCTTTGCAGCATGTTGCCGTACTCCATACGACCTCGCGGCCGCAGGCTTGGCCTACCTGGGCGCGACAGCATGGGCTGGCGCCCGAGGCGCTGAGCTACGGGCAAGCCTTCGAGCATCTCTACTACTTGCTGGAAGCAGCGGTAGCCGGGCTGGGTGTGGCCATCGCCCCGCAACCGCTGGTGGCGGACGACTTGAAGGCTGGGCGGTTGGCCGCGCCATGGGGCTTTTCCCCCACCAATGCGGCACTGGCCTTGTGGGTACCCCGGCGCGCCGCGGACGGGCGCGCCGAGCAACTGGCGCAATGGCTGCGCCAGGAGCTGCAGCGACAGACGGGTTAGTTGCGGCGGCACATCAGGTAGGCGGCCAGCAGGCCCAGGGCGCCCACCGCGACACCTGCGGTGGTCCAGGGGTGTTCCTGGGCGTAGTCGCGGGTGGCTACACCGGTTTCGCGGGTGCGGGTCTTCACTTCCTCATAGGCATCGCTGAGCAGGCTGCGTGAGTGCTTGAGGGCGCTTTCGGCGTTGCCGCGCAGCGTCTTCATGGTCTTCTGCGTTTCTTCCGACGCATCGTGCTTGAGGCCTTCCAGAGTCTTGAGGAGGCTTTCGATCTCGGCTTCCATGCTTTCCAGTGAGGTTTTGCGCAACGCATTGCGTGCCATGTCGACTCTCCTTGCTGAGTGGGGATGTACAGGTTGCGACTGCGCAGCTGGGTGAAAGTGCGATCGAACTTTCCCCTGCGGCGATCGCTCGCAGGTAAACCGGGCCTGTGCTGCTAGGCTCAAGCCACTACCCACTCAAGGAGAGCGCTCATGTCGGATCATCACACCTACAAGAAGATCGAGCTGGTCGGGTCCTCGCCCACCAGCATCGAAGAAGCGATCAACAATGCCCTGGCCGAGGCCGGCAAGAGCATCAAGCACCTGGAATGGTTCGAAGTGATCGATACCCGCGGACATATCCGTGACAACCAGGCCGCGCATTTCCAGGTGACGCTGAAGGTTGGGTTCCGCATCGCCAACAGCTGAAACCAAGCTGGGCTAGGCTTGCCCGGCGTGTTGAGGTATCAAGGTTAAGGTTGCAGGGCGCGTGCTTCGCGCCCTTTTTGTCTTTGATCTGTACAAGGAAAGCGATCGATGAAGAAATTGATTCTGGCCGTGGGCCTGATGGTGTTGGCTGGCGGCGCGATGGCGGCGGGCAAGCCGTGCGAGGAACTCAAGGCTGAGATTGCGGCGAAGCTGGATGCCAAGGGTGTGAAGGGCTACAAGCTTACGATCGCACCCAAAGGTGATCCTGCCGACAAGGTGGTGGGTACCTGCGAGGGCGGTACCAAGGTCATCGCCTACAGCCGTGATTAGTAGCTGTACCGCGGGACAAGGCCGCTACCCACAAAGGCTCTGCTAGTCCTGTGGGAGTGGGCTTGCCCCGCGATTGATTTCACTCGTCCTTGAGCGCCTGCGCCATCAGCTCATAGGACTTGATACGGTCGGTGTGCTCATACAGGTCACTGGTAAAGATCAGCTCGTCCGCCCCTGTCTGCTCCAGCAATACCTCGACCTTCGCCCGCACCTTCTGCGGGCTGCCGATCATCGCCAGGCCCAGGAAGCTGCTCACCGCATCACGTTCATGGGGCAGCCAAAGACCATTCATGCTCTCGACGGGCGGGCGCTGCATCAGGCTCTGGCCACGGATCAGCGCAAGGATGCGCTGGTACACCGAGGTGGCCAGGTATTCGGCCTTTTCGTCGGTTTCAGCCACCACCATCGGAATGCCCAGCATCACGTAAGGCTTGTCCAGCGTCGTCGACGGTTTGAAATGGTCGCGATAGATGCGGATCGCCTCGTGCATGTAGCGCGGCGCAAAATGCGAAGCAAAGGCGTAGGGCATGCCGCGCATGCCGGCGAGCTGGGCACTGAACAGGCTGGAGCCGAGCAGCCACATGGGTACCTCGGTGTCGTGGCCGGGCACGGCGATGACTTTCTGGTCGTCGGTGCGCGGGCCCAGGTAGCGCGACAGTTCCTCGACATCGTCCGGAAAGTCGTCGGCGCTGCCGGAGCGCTCGCGGCGCAAGGCGCGGGCGGTCATCTGGTCGGAACCGGGCGCGCGGCCCAGGCCCAGGTCGATGCGGCCTGGGTACAGGCTGGCGAGGGTGCCGAACTGTTCGGCGATCACCAGCGGTGCGTGGTTAGGCAGCATCACCCCACCAGAGCCGATGCGGATGGTCGAGGTACCACCGGCGAGGTAACCGATCAGCACGGCGGTGGCCGAGCTGGCGATACCGTCCATGTTGTGATGCTCGGCGACCCAGAAGCGGTTGTAGCCGAAACGCTCGACGTGTTGCGCCAGGTCGAGCGAATTGCGCAGCGATTGCGCCGGACTGCCGTCGGCGCGCACGGGCACCAGGTCGAGGGTGGAAATCTTCAGGTCTCGCAGGTGCGTCATTGGAGCCTCCGCTACAGGTGGTTGGCCATGGGCCTTCTCGTCTCTGTATGGGCATATTCGCTGGATTCAATGCCTTCTTACAGATTGATCTGAACTTGGCGTGGGCCTGGTCCTCAGAACCTTAGACACCCCAACCCTGTGACAGGAGGCAGCATGAAGAAGACAGCATCGGCGGTCTGGCAAGGTGGCCTGAAGGACGGCAAGGGCCAGATCTCCACTGAAAGCGGCGCGCTCAAGCAAGCGCCCTACGGCTTCAACACCCGCTTCGAAGGCACGCCCGGGACCAACCCGGAGGAGCTGATCGGCGCTGCCCATGCTGGCTGCTTCTCAATGGCGTTGTCGATGATGTTGGGCGAGGCGGGATTCACGCCTGAACGAATTGACACTCACGCCGAGGTGAGCCTGGACAAGCAGACCGATGGCTTTGCCATCACCGCCGTTCACCTGACCCTCAAGGCCACCGTGCCTGGGGCCAGCGAGGCGCAGTTCCAGGAGATCGCCAACAAGGCCAAGGCCGGCTGCCCGGTATCCAAGGTGCTGAACGCGACCATCAGCCTGGATGCCACCCTGCTTTCCTAGGCGGCGCAACGGCGGCGGTTTCCTGTAGTCTAACCAGCGTTGGCAGCTCGTCTGCCCTGCCTCAGGAGCCGTTCCATGATCCGCGTAGTATTTGGTGTGCTGGTTTCCCTGCTGGCCACCGCCGCACTGGCCGCGCCCAAGCCGTGCGAGGAACTGAAGGCCGAGATCGAAGCGAAGATCCAGGCGCGCGGGGTGACGTCCTACACGCTGGAGATAGTGCCCAACAGCGAAGTCCATGACCGGAGCATGGTCGTGGGAAGTTGTGAGGGTGGAACCAAGAAGATCATTTATCAAAAGAATGATCGGTAACACACGGGCCGCGTTGCGGCCCATCGCCGGCAAGCCGGCTCCCACATGGATTGCGTCATTCTCCAGGTCGGCGCCATGACTGTGGGAGCCGGCTTGCCGGCGAAAGGGCTGCGCAGCAGCCCCGTGGTTCGATCAAGGAATACAGGTGACGTTGCTCGGCTCGTTCACGACCACCTTGCGGCTGGCGTCGTACAACAGCACCTGCGGCTGCATCGCCGGAGCCCGGGCCTCCAGGCGGTAACGCTCGCCCGCCTTGAAATCGTTGTAGCGCACGGTCAGGTAGCAGGTCCGCTCGGTCGGGTCGGTACTGAAGCCACCGGCGTAGATCTCGTAGTCGAAACGCACCACCAGTTCGTGCCGGCCCGGCGTCACCTGAAAGTAGCGGCCATCGTCCAGGCGCTTGCCGTCCAGGCGGTCGGCCATGAGGGTGCGACCGGGGGTGATGGTGTACATGTCGATCCAGGCCTTGCCGGGGTCGGCGGGGGGCAAGGGGCTGGCGCAAGCCCCCAAAGCACTGAGGGTCATCAGCATCATGGGCTGGCGCATGGTGAAACTCCCGCTCGCGGTTCACAGGCTACAAGCATAGCGCCGTTCGCGGTGTTCAGGTGCGCTGGCAGCCTGCCGGTTCGCCCTGGCCGATCAGCTTCTGGCGCTGGTCGTAGAGTTTGATCCACGGCCGGAAGCCGATGCTGCCGGCTTGCATCTGGTAGCGCTGGCCGGCAGTGAAGTCCTTGAAGGTGAGGTTGAGCTGGCAGTCGCGCCACAGCGGCTCCTCCACCGGGCCGATGTTGCTGGGCGTCACGGCGAACTGGTAGCGCACGGTCAGTTCATGGTTGCCGGGTTGTACCTCGAAATAGCGGCTGTCGGCCCAGTCGCGCTCATCCACTTGCAGGGCGTGCAGCGAATCGTTGTCACCCGGTGCCAGGTCTACCCAGGCCTGATTCGGGTCCGGGTCGGGCAAGGTGGAACACCCGGACAACAGCACGAGCGTGCCGACGGCAAACAGTGTACGCATGGCAAAGCTTCCCCTTGGCGAGATAGTCTTGGTCGCATTCGGCCGACGAGCGAGATAGACAGCCTCGATGTTTGGACTTTTTCTTTTCATGCGCTGCAGCCGTCGGGCTCTCGACCGCGTTTTCACCCGGTTTGTTCCCGTGACGCTGGCTGTCCTGCTGAGCGGTTGCTCCAGCGTGAGCTATTACGGTCAGCTGGCCGAAGGGCAATGGCAGCTGTTGCGGGCACGCCAGCCGCTGGATCGGGTGATTGCAGACCCTGCCACCAGCCCGGCCTTGCGTCAGCGCCTGCTGTTCGCCGAAAAAGCCCGGGCGTTCGCCAGCACGCAACTGAAGTTGCCGGACAACGGCAGTTATCGGGTGTATGCCGATCTCGGCCGGCCATACGTGGTGTGGAACGTGTTCGCCACCCCGGAGCTGTCATTGCAGCCGGTGACCCATTGTTTCCCCATCGCCGGTTGCGTGGCCTATCGTGGCTACTACCGCCAGGGTGCCGCCCGCGGAGCGGCGGCGCTGATGCGCCAGGAGGGGCTGGATGTCTATGTCGGGGGCGTGGAGGCCTACTCCACCCTGGGCTGGTTCGACGACCCGATTCTTTCGACCATGACCGGCTGGGGCGAGGAGCGCCTGGCCACGGTGATTTTCCATGAGCTGGCGCATCAGCGCTTCTACGTTCCGGACGATACCGAGTTCAACGAATCGTTCGCATCGTTCGTCGAGCAGGAAGGCACCCGGCAATGGCGCGCGGCGCGCGGGTTGGCGGCGGTCGAGGAGCATGGCGCCGGGCAACGCGACGCCTTCATACGTCTGGTGCTGGCCAGCCGCGAGCGCCTGCAGGCGATCTATGCCGGGCCGCTGGATGCGGCGGGCAAGCGGACGGCCAAGCAGGCGGAGTTCGAACGGTTGCGGCGCGAATACCGAGAGGTGCGGGATCGGGATTGGGCGGGGGATCGGCGTTTCGATGCCTGGATGTACGGGCCGATGAACAATGCGAAGTTGTTGCCGTTTGGCCTGTATGACCAGTGGGTGCCGGCTTTTTCGCAGTTGTTCAAAGAGGTTGGTGGGGATTGGCAGCGGTTTTATGAGCGGGTGGAGGCGCTTGGGCGGTTGCCGATCGAACAGCGCAAATTGGCGTTGGCCGCGCTGGCCTCATCGCGGGGCAAGCCCGCTCCCACGACAGCTCGTGGGGGCGGGCCTGATCTGCGATAAAGCTTGATTAGCGCACGAATGCCTGGTGCAGCTCGGCCAGCGTCTCGAAGTGGAACGCCGGCGCCTCGGCCTCCAGTTCCTCACGGCTGCCGAATCCGTATCCCACCGCCACCGCCTGCAAACCGTTGCTGCGCGCACCGATCAGGTCATGCTTGCGATCCCCGATCATCAAGGTCTGCGTCGGATCCAGCCCCTCCTCGTCCAGCAGGTGGCGAATCAGCTCCACCTTGTTGGTCCGCGTGCCATCGAGCTCGCTGCCGTAGATCACCTTGAAGTGATGGTCGAAGGCGAAATGCCGGGCGATTTCGCGGGCGAACTCCCAGGGTTTGGAGGTGGCGATGTACAGGGTGCGGCCCTGGCCATTGAGCGCTTGCAGCAACTCGGGCACGCCGTCGAACACTAGATTCTCGTAAAGCCCGGTTACCTTGAAGCGCTCCCGGTAGTAGTTCACCGCGTCCCAGGCCTTGGCCTCGTCGAAGGCATAGAACTGCATGAACGCCTGCAGCAAGGGCGGGCCGATGAAGTGCTCGAGGCGAGCAAGGTCCGGCTCATCGATGCCCAGCTTGGCCAGGGCGTACTGGATCGAGCGGGTGATGCCCAGGCGCGGGTCGGTCAGGGTGCCGTCGAGGTCGAAGAGGATGTTTTGCTGGTGCATGGTGTTCTCTGCAGTCGAATTCATTCCGGGCGGTCGTAGCCTTCGGCCAGGTGCTGGTCCTTGAGCTTGACGTAGTTGCCGGCGCTGTAGGGGAAGAACGCGTGTTCCTGCTCGCTCAGCAGGCGCACCTGCTTCACCGGGCTGCCCATGTACAGGTAGCCGCTGACCAGGCGTTTGCCGGGTGGCACCAGGCTGCCGGCGCCGATGATCACTTCGTCTTCGACGATGGCGCCGTCCATGATGGTGCTGCCCATGCCGACCAGGATGCGATTGCCCAGGGTACAGCCATGCAGCATGACTTTGTGACCGATGGTCACCTCGTCGCCTATGATCAGTGGGTAGCCATCGGGGTTGAAGGGCCCGGCGTGGGTGATGTGCAGCACGCTGCCGTCCTGCACGCTGGTGCGCGCGCCGATACGGATGCGGTGCATGTCGCCGCGCACCACGGTCAACGGCCAGATCGAGCTGTCCTCGCCGATCTCGACGTCGCCGATGACCACCGCCGAACGGTCGACGAAGGCCCGTGGTCCCACTTTCGGCGTGTGTTCCCGAAACGTGCGGATGGCCATGATAGTGTTCCTCTGCAATGCCGATAGGCAGGCTGCCTGCTGCGGTCGGCGTCGATTGTAATTAAGATGGTCCCGTGTTTCTCCTGCCAAGGTACCCGAACCGTGAGTGCGAACAACCCGCTGCTGCAGTCCCATGATCTGCCGCCCTTCTCGGCGATTCGCGCCGAGCATGTGCTGCCGGCGATCGAGCAGATCCTCGCCGACAACCGCAAGGCCATCGCCGAGATCCTCGAAAAGCAGGGCAAGAACCCGACCTGGGCCGGCCTGGTGCTGGCGATGGACGAACTCAACGATCGCCTGGGCGCCGCCTGGAGCCCGGTCAGCCACCTCAACGCGGTGTGCAACAGCCAGGAACTGCGCGAGGCCTACGAGTCGTGCCTGCCGGCCCTGAGCGCCTATTCCACCGAACTGGGCCAGAACCGTGCCCTGTTCGAAGCGTATGAAGCCCTGGCCGCCAGCCCTGAAGCCGCCAGCTTCGACGTGGCGCAGAAGACCATCATCGACCACGCCTTGCGCGATTTCCGCCTGTCGGGCATCGACTTGCCGGCCGACAAGCAGCAGCGCTACGCCGAGGTGCAGAGCAAGCTCAGCGAACTGGGTAGCCGCTTCTCCAACCAGCTGCTCGACGCCACCCAGGCCTGGACCAAGCACGTCACCGACGAAGCCGCGCTGGCCGGCCTGACCGACTCGGCCAAGGCGCAGATGGCCGCCGCAGCGCAGGCCAAGGGCCTGGACGGCTGGCTGATCACCCTGGAGTTCCCCAGCTACTACGCAGTGATGACCTACGCCAGCGACCGCGCCCTGCGCGAAGAGCTGTATGCCGCTTACTGCACCCGTGCCTCCGACCAGGGCCCGAATGCCGGCCAGTTCGACAACGGCCCGGTGATGGAAGAGATCCTCGACCTGCGCCAGGAACTGGCCGGGCTGCTGGGTTACAAGAACTTCGCCGAGCTGAGCCTGGCCACCAAGATGGCCGAATCCAGCGACCAGGTGCTGAGTTTCCTGCGTGACCTGGCCAAGCGTTCCAAGCCATTTGCCGCCCAGGACCTGGAGCAGCTCAAGGCCTATGCGGCCGAGCAAGGCACCCCCGAGCTGGCCAGCTGGGACGCCGGGTACTTCGGCGAGAAGCTGCGCGAGCAGCGCTACAGCGTGTCCCAGGAAGCGCTGCGCGCCTACTTCCCGATCGACAAGGTGCTGTCCGGCCTGTTCGTTATCGTGCAGCGCCTGTACGGTATCGAGATCAATGAGCTCAAGGGCTTCGATAGCTGGCACCCGGACGTGCGCCTGTTCGAGATCAAGGAAAACGGCCAGCACGTCGGCCGCTTCTTCTTCGACCTCTATGCCCGCGCCAACAAGCGTGGCGGTGCCTGGATGGATGGCGCCCGCGACCATCGCCGCACCGCCAATGGCAGCCTGCAGAGCCCGGTGGCCAACCTGGTGTGCAACTTCACCCCCGCCACGCCCGGCAAGCCCGCGCTGCTTACCCACGACGAAGTCACCACCCTGTTCCACGAGTTCGGGCACGGCCTGCACCACCTGCTGACCCGTATCGAGCATGCCGGTGTGTCCGGCATCAACGGCGTGGCCTGGGACGCGGTGGAGCTGCCGAGCCAGTTCATGGAGAACTGGTGCTGGGAGCCCGAGGGCCTGGCGCTGATCTCCGGCCACTACGAGACCGGTGAGGCATTGCCCCAGGACCTGCTGGACAAGATGCTCGCGGCGAAGAACTTCCAGTCCGGCATGATGATGGTGCGCCAGCTGGAGTTCTCGCTGTTCGACTTCGAGCTGCACGCCACCCATGGCGACGGCCGCAGCGTGCTGCAGGTGCTCGAGGGCGTGCGTGACGAGGTCTCGGTGATGCGTCCGCCGGCCTACAACCGCTTCCCCAACAGCTTCGCGCACATCTTCGCCGGCGGTTATGCGGCGGGTTACTACAGCTACAAGTGGGCTGAAGTGCTGTCGGCCGACGCCTTCTCGCGCTTTGAGGAAGAAGGTGTGCTCAACGCCGAGACCGGCCGCGCTTTCCGCGAAGCCATCCTGGCCCGTGGCGGTTCCCGCGAGCCGATGGTGCTGTTCGTCGACTTCCGTGGCCGCGAGCCTTCCATCGATGCATTGTTGCGCCACAGCGGCCTCACCGAGGACGCGGCGGCATGAGTGAGGTAGCCGTGAGCAAGAGCAAGCGACGCTTCATCGCCGGGGCGGTTTGCCCGGCGTGCAGCGAGATGGACAAGCTGATGATGTGGAACGAGGACGGTGTGCCGCACCGTGAGTGCGTGGCCTGTGGGTTCACTGACACCCTGAACGAACAAGGCCTGTCGGTACCCAGCGAGCTCGGCACCCGGGTCAATCACCTGGCGCCGAAAGCGCCGCCGGCCAAGGTGCAGACCGTGCAGTTCTTCCCCAATCCGAAGCTGAAGAAGCCGCAGGATTGAAGGTAAAGCGCTGGGCAAGCGCGCTTCCACGCACGCACAGCGTGGGAGCGGGCTTGCTCCGCGATAATCGGCTGTAGCCATCCCGTTGGTCTCGGATTACTGTATGAATGAACAGTAATCCGAGTTGTCATCATGAAACCAGCCCCCATTCGCGGACGCGGCACTGCCGACAACCCGCACAACCGCTTCGCTCCAAGTGTTTCAGTGGCCGAGGACGATGGCTGGTACCAGGAAGTCCCACTTACCCAAGGCACCGAGTTACGGATCGAGACGGCCAAGACCATCATCGCCCGCAATACCTCCCCTGACCTGCCCTTCGACCGCTCCATAAATCCGTATCGCGGCTGCGAGCACGGTTGCATCTACTGCTATGCGCGCCCCAGCCACGCCTACTGGGATCTCTCTCCCGGCCTGGATTTCGAGACCAAGCTGATCGCCAAGACCAACGCCGCCGAGGTGCTCGAGCAGCAACTGAGCAAGCCCGGCTACGTTTGCGCGCCGATCAACCTGGGGTCCAACACCGACCCTTACCAGCCCATCGAGCGTGAACAACAGCTGACCCGGCGCCTGCTCGAAGTGCTGCTGCGTTACCGCCACCCAGTGACCATCGTCACCAAGGGCTCGCTGGTGCTGCGCGACCTGGACCTGCTGAGCGAGCTGGCCAGCCAGCGCCTGGTGCGGGTGATGATCAGCCTCACCACCCTGGACGATGAGCTCAAGCGCACCCTCGAGCCACGTGCGGCCGCTCCAAAGGCGCGCCTGCGCGCTATTCGCGTGCTGCGTGAGGCCGGTGTGCCGGTGGGCGTGCTGTGTTCACCGATGATCCCGATGATCAATGACAGCGAACTGGAGCACCTGCTGGAGGCGGCGAAGGAGGCCGGCGCGCAGAGCGCGGCGTACATGATGCTGCGCTTGCCGCTGGAGGTGGCACCGTTGTTCGAGCAGTGGCTGCACGATCACTACCCGCAGCGGGCCACGCATGTGCTGAGCCTGATTCGTCAGAGCCGGGGTGGTGAACTCTACGACAGCCGATTCGGTGCGCGGATGCGCGGTGAAGGGGTGTTCGCTGACTTGCTGGCGCAGCGCTTTCGCAAGGCGGCCAGGCGGCTGGGGTTCGAAGGGCGGGAGGACCTGGCGCTTGATTGCAGTGCCTTCTGCCCTCCCGGTGCACAGATGGCACTGTTCTAGCCAGCGGCTCGTTCAATCGGGAAGGCGAGCCCTATAAGTACAACTAAAGCAACCCAACAATTTCACTCATGAAGGTTGGCAACTGATGCTTTTTTGCTATTATCCAGTGCTCCCCTCGCCTATTCAGAACGCCCGTTCTAGAGCCTGCGCAATTAAGTTTCAGTTAAGTTTCCTACGCTAGCGTGAGTCATGAGTCAGCAATGACTGTGATTATTTACCCGTGCGCGTCATCTAAATCCCCGCGTCACCCCAATCTTTCCCCGGTAACATGGAATTCACTTTCAAACCGTCAAGAGGATGAATCATGCCCGTCAAGGACCCCTCCAAGGCCGTCCCGGCTGCACCCGCCGAAAGCGCTGATGCCGCCATGAAGCATATCGTCGACGGCTTCCTGCGGTTTCACACCGAAGTCTTTCCCGAGCAGCAAGAGCTGTTCAAGAAACTGGCTACCGCGCAAAAGCCGCGGGCCATGTTCATCACCTGCGCAGACTCGCGCATCGTCCCCGAACTGATCACCCAGAGCTCGCCCGGCGACCTGTTCGTGACCCGTAACGTCGGCAACGTGGTGCCGCCCTACGGCCAGATGAACGGCGGTGTATCGAGTGCTATCGAGTACGCCGTGCTGGCGCTGGGCGTGCACCACATCATCATCTGCGGTCACTCCGACTGCGGCGCGATGCGAGCGGTGCTCAACCCGCAGTCGCTGGCGAAGATGCCGACCGTTTCCGCCTGGCTGCGCCATGCCGAGGTAGCGCGGACCGTGATCGAGGACAACTGCTCCTGTGGCAGCGAGCACGAAAGCATGCAGCTGCTGACCAAGGAAAACGTCATCGCCCAGCTGCATCACCTGCGTACCCACCCCTCGGTCGCTTCGCGCCTGGCCGCCGGGCAGCTGCATATCCATGGCTGGATCTACGACATCGAAACCAGCCAGATCGAAGCCTACGATGCCGCCAGCGACCGCTTCCTGCCGCTGACCGCGGGCGAGTCGATCCCTTCTGCCACACCGAGAGGCCGCTACTAAGCGACCCCAACACGCTGAACAAGCCTTGATTGCCGGCTGCACCCGATGGGTGCGGCGCGGCCTTCGCCTGCCTTGAATCTTCCTGAATGCCGTGCCGGCAGACTCGCTGGCGGCCCACGCCTGCGCGTCGTTCAGGCTTCCCCGTGCTAGCGGCCAGCGGAATGGCCGTGAATCTAGAAAGGAGCTACATGGTGAACATGACACAGATAAAGGCGGCCCTGCCGCGTGAGTTGCTGGCCTCGGTGGTGGTCTTCCTGGTGGCCCTGCCCTTGTGCATGGGTATTGCCATCGCCTCGGGCATGCCTCCGGCGAAGGGGCTGATCACCGGGATCATCGGCGGCATCGTCGTGGGTTTCCTCGCCGGCTCGCCGTTGCAGGTCAGCGGCCCGGCGGCGGGCCTGGCGGTGCTGGTGTTCGAACTGGTGCGCCAGCATGGCGTGGCCATGCTCGGGCCGATCCTGTTGCTGGCCGGCCTGCTGCAACTGCTGGCTGGGCGCTTGCGCCTGGGTTGCTGGTTCCGGGTCACCGCGCCGGCGGTGGTGTACGGCATGCTTGCCGGGATCGGCGTGCTGATCGTGCTGTCCCAGGTGCACGTGATGTTCGACACCGCGCCCCAGCCATCGGGTGTGGATAACCTTCTTGGTTTCCCGGCGACGTTGGCCTCGGCCTTGCCGCTGGAAAGTGCAGGCGCCGGTTGGCAGGCTGGTGCGCTGGGCTTGGGCACCATCGCCATCATGTGGGGTTGGGAGCGCTGGCGCCCGCAACGCCTGCGCTTCATTCCCGGTGCCTTGCTCGGTGTGGCGGCAATGACCGCTGTCAGCTTGTGGCTGGCACTGCCGGTCAACCGCGTGCAGGTACCTGCGGACCTGTCCGAGGCCATTGACTGGCTGCGTCCGGACGACCTGCTCAAGCTGGCCGACCCGACCCTGCTGGTGGCGGCCTTTGCCCTGGCCTTCATCGCCAGCGCCGAGACCTTGTTGTCCGCGGCGGCAGTCGATCGCATGCACAGTGGCCAGCGCTCGGATTTCGACCGTGAGCTGTCGGCGCAGGGTATCGGCAACATGCTCTGCGGCGTGCTTGGCGCGTTGCCGATGACCGGGGTGATCGTGCGCAGCTCGGCCAACGTCCAGGCTGGTGCGCAGACCCGCGCCTCGGCAATCCTGCATGGCCTGTGGCTGCTGGCGTTCGTCGTGGTACTGAGCAGTGTGCTGCAACAGATTCCGGTGGCCAGCCTGGCCGGCGTGCTGGTCTATACCGGGGTGAAACTGGTGGATTTCAAGGCGTTTCGAAACCTGGGCCGCTATGGGCGGATGCCGATGTTCACCTATGCGGCCACTGCCTTGGCAATCATCTTCACTGACCTGTTGACCGGCGTGCTGCTGGGCTTTGCCCTGACCCTGCTGAAACTGGCGCTGAAGGCGGCCCGGCTGAAGATCAACCTGGTGGCGCTGGCCAAGCCGGGGCACATGGAACTGCGCCTGAGCGGCGCGGCGACCTTCCTCAAGGTGCCGGCGCTGACCCAGGTGCTTGATACCGTGCCACAGGGCACCACGCTGCATGTGCCGTTGGGCAATCTGAGCTATATCGACCATTCCTGCCTGGAACTGCTGGAGGACTGGGGACGCAGCGGCGCGGCCAAGGGCTCGCGGCTGGTGTTGGAGCAGCGGCGTCTGAAGCGGCGGGTCGAGGGACGGTTGCGGACCACGGCAGGGGTTGGCGTCTAAGAGGGCCGCCTAGCGGCCCATCGCCGGCAAGCCGGCTCCCACAATGACGGCGCCGGTATCAAACCCTGCGTTGTACTTGTGGGAGCCGGCTTGCCGGCGATGAGGCCAGTCGAAACACTCTAGATTCAAGCTCAGGCCGACTGGCTCAACTCCACGCCCAGCTGGCGCGACAGGCACGGCCAGCGTTTCCAGGCCTCTCCGGTTTCCGGATTCGACAGCTTGTCGCGATAGCGCTCCACTGACTCCACGGCAAAGCTTTCGTCATCGAGCATCTCGTCCACCGAGTGATGCACCACCTCATCCAGCTGGTTGGCGAAGGACTCGCCGATCAGTTGGTGGGCGATCAGGTTGGCGACCGTGGTATCCACCGGGATCAGCGGCTGCTGGAAGTGGCGGATATACAGGTCGTTGACCTCCTCGACCAGGCGGTGCGCCAGATAGGCCTCGTCCAGCAGGCAATCGAGCCCGACCTGCCCCGCCATCACTGTCGGCGGCTGCAGGAAATAGGCCTCGGCAATCTTCAGCACCGGCTTGATCTGCGACTCGATGCCGGCCTCGAGGGCCACGGTGTGCGCGGCTTCGAGCAGTTCTGGAACCTCGTTGATGTAGGCGCCGACGAAGCGGGCCAAAGTACCCTGGGCGTCCTGCTGGGGTAGGTGGATCGAAGGGTGCAGGTGTGGCAGTTGCTTCTCGAGACGGTTTTTCAGTTGGCCTGTGCGGCTCTCGTGTTGATGGGCGTTTTCGATCTGCTCGCGTACAGCAGCGATGTTCATGACAACTCCAGGGACAAGGCGTTACAAACGGAAGACACTAAGTTAGCTTGCTTGCGAGAATCGCTAAGACGCATTTGTTATATCGCTTAGGCGCGTGTAGGAAATTGGCTATATCAATGTGCCATTATTGTGCTCCAGCCCAGTATTCATGCACCTTCCAGCGCAAACGTTTGATTGCGTGAAGATCATTTCAGTCCCCGCGTTGCGCCCCATTGGTCGGTGGCTATACTCCGCTTGAAACGTGATTCGTTGATGAGGCCCGACTGCCTTAAGCAGGGGGCTCGGTCGTCGAAGCCAGGCAGTCTTGGCCACCGTTCCCCCCTTTGTCGTAGCAGGTCGTCCACGCCTCCGGGACTACAAGAACGATAAGGGGAACCCGCAATGATGCGACATCCACATGTCTGGATGGGCCTGTTGCTGTGGTCATTGTTTGGTCAGGCACAGGCAGCATGGACGGTGAACATGGCGCCCGGGGCGACGGAAGTCTCCCACGCGGTGTTTGACCTGCACATGACCATCTTCTGGATCTGCGTGATCATCGGCATCGTGGTGTTCGGCGCGATGTTCTGGTCGATGGTCATTCACCGCCGCTCAACCGGGCAGAAGGCCGCGCACTTCCACGAGCACACCTGGGTCGAGATCCTCTGGACCGTCGTGCCCTTCCTGATCCTCGTGGTCATGGCCATCCCGGCCACCAAGACCCTGATCGACATCTACGACGCCAGCGACTCGGACATCGACATCCAGGTCACCGGTTACCAGTGGAAATGGCACTACAAGTACCTGGGCCAGGACGTCGAGTTCTTCAGCAACCTGGCTACCCCCGCCGAGCAGATCCACAACCAGTCGCCGAAGGACGAGCACTACCTGCTCGAAGTCGATCAGCCGCTGGTACTGCCGGTGGGCGCCAAGGTGCGCTTCCTGGTGACCGCCGCCGACGTCATCCATTCCTGGTGGGTGCCGGCCTTCGCGGTCAAGCGTGACGCCATCCCCGGCTTCGTCAACGAGGCCTGGACCCGGGTCGAGAAGCCCGGGATCTACCGCGGCCAGTGCACCGAGCTGTGCGGCAAGGACCACGGCTTCATGCCGGTGGTGGTCGAGGTGAAATCCAAGGCCGACTACGACACCTGGCTCGGCGAGCGCAAGGCCGAGGCGGCCAAGCTCAAGGAGCTGACCAGCAAGGAATGGACCCTCGAAGAGCTGGTGGCACGTGGCGACAAGGTCTACCACACCACCTGCGTGGCCTGTCACCAGGCCGAGGGCCAGGGCCTGCCGCCGATGTTCCCTGCCCTCAAGGGCTCGAAGATCGCCACCGGGCCCAAGGAAGCGCACCTGGGCATTGTCTTCCACGGCAAGCCGGGCACCGCCATGGCGGCATTCGGCAAGCAGCTTTCGGAAGTCGATATTGCCGCGGTGGTCACCTACGAGCGCAACGCCTGGGGCAACAACAAGGGCGACATGGTCACGCCGAAGGACGTGCTGGCGCTCAAGCAGGCCGAAGCGCAATGAGCCGGGCTACCCGCGGCAGTCAGTGGATTGCAGGAGACAGGACATGAGTGCAGTGATCGACGACCACGCCCACGGTCATGAACACGCCCACGGCCCGGCCAAGGGCCTGATGCGCTGGGTGCTGACCACCAACCACAAGGACATCGGCACGATGTACCTGTGGTTCGCCTTCACCATGTTCCTGCTCGGCGGCTCGTTCGCCATGGTGATCCGCGCCGAGCTTTTCCAGCCCGGCTTGCAGATCGTGGAGCCGGCGTTCTTCAACCAGATGACCACCATGCACGGGCTGATCATGGTGTTCGGCGCGGTGATGCCGGCCTTCGTCGGCCTGGCCAACTGGATGATCCCGCTGATGATCGGCGCGCCAGACATGGCCCTGCCGCGGATGAACAACTTCAGCTTCTGGCTGCTGCCGGCGGCGTTCCTGCTGCTGGTCTCGACCCTGTTCAGCCCCGGTGGCGGGCCGAACTTCGGCTGGACCTTCTATGCCCCGCTGTCGACCACCTACGCCCCGGCCAGCGTGACCTTCTTCATCTTCGCCATCCACCTGATGGGCATCAGCTCGATCATGGGCGCGATCAACGTGATTGCCACCATCCTCAACCTGCGCGCCCCCGGCATGACCTTGATGAAAATGCCGCTGTTCGTCTGGACCTGGCTGATCACCGCGTTCCTGCTGATCGCGGTGATGCCGGTGCTGGCCGGCGTGGTGACCATGATGCTGATGGATATCCATTTCGGCACCAGCTTCTTCAGCGCGGCCGGCGGCGGTGACCCGGTGTTGTTCCAGCATGTGTTCTGGTTCTTCGGGCACCCCGAGGTGTACATCATGATCCTGCCGGCCTTCGGCGCGGTCAGCTCGATCATCCCGGCGTTCTCGCGCAAGCCGCTGTTCGGCTATACCTCGATGGTCTACGCCACCGGGGCGATCGCCTTCTTGTCGTTCATCGTCTGGGCCCACCACATGTTCGTGGTCGGCATCCCGGTGGTGGGTGAACTGTTCTTCATGTACGCCACCATGCTGATCGCCGTGCCCACCGGGGTGAAGGTGTTCAACTGGGTCAGCACCATGTGGGAAGGCTCGCTGACCTTCGAGACGCCGATGCTGTTCGCCATCGCCTTCGTCATCCTGTTCACCATCGGCGGCTTCTCCGGGCTGATGCTGGCCATCGCGCCTGCGGACTTCCAGTACCACGACACCTACTTCGTGGTTGCCCACTTCCACTACGTGCTGGTGCCCGGGGCGATCTTCGGCATCTTTGCCTCGGCCTATTACTGGCTGCCGAAATGGACCGGGCACATGTATGACGAAACCTTGGGCAAGCTGCACTTCTGGCTGTCGTTCGTCGGCATGAACCTGGCCTTCTTCCCCATGCACTTCGTCGGCTTGGCCGGCATGCCCCGGCGCATCCCCGACTACAACCTGCAGTTCGCCGACTTCAACATGGTCTCGTCGATCGGCGCCTTCATGTTCGGCGCCACGCAGATCTTCTTCCTGTTCATCGTCATCAAGTGCATTCGCGGTGGCGCGCCGGCACCGGCCAAACCCTGGGACGGCGCCGAGGGGCTGGAGTGGTCGATCCCTTCACCTGCGCCTTACCACACCTTCCAGACGCCGCCGGAAGTGAAGTAGGAGCTTGCCCATGGACGGCTTGTCGCTCAAACGCCTGGTCAGCCGCCTGCTGATGCTGACCGTGGTGATGTTCGCCTTCGGCTTTGCCCTGGTGCCGATCTACGACGTGATGTGCAAGGCCTTCGGCATCAACGGCAAGACCGGCGGGCAGTACGCGGGCACCCAGGTGAGCGACCCGACCCGTTCGGTGCGGGTGCAGTTCATGTCGACCAATGCCGGTGACATGAGCTGGGAGTTCCACTCCACCGCCGACCAGATCGAGGTCAACCCAGGGGCGGTGAACCAGATGATCTTCGTGGCCCGCAACCCGACCAACCAGCCCATGAGCGCCCAGGCCATCCCCAGCATCACCCCCGCCGAGGCTGCGGCGTACTTCCACAAGACCGAGTGCTTCTGTTTCACCCAGCAGGTCCTGCAGCCGGGCGAGCGCATCGAGATGCCGGTGCGCTTCATCGTCGACCGCGACCTGCCGGAATCGGTGAAACACCTGACCCTGGCCTACACCCTGTTCGACATCACCGCTCGCCACCCCCCGGTCGCCCACGCCGCGACCGAGGGCGCCCGTTGAGGGAAGGAGATACGTCATGGCAAGCCACGAGCATTACTACGTACCGGCGCAGAGCAAGTGGCCGATCATTGCCACGATCGGCATGTTCATCACCGTGTTCGGGCTCGGCACCTGGTTCAACGACCTCAAGGCCGGCCACCCGGAGTCCCACGGGCCGCTGATTTTCTTCGTTGGCGCGCTGTTCCTGGCCTACATGCTGTTCGGCTGGTTCGGCGCGGTGGTCAAGGAAAGCCACGCCGGGCTCTACAGTGCGCAGATGGACCGCTCGTTCCGCTGGGGCATGAGCTGGTTCATCTTTTCCGAGGTGATGTTCTTCCTGGCCTTCTTCGGCGCGCTGTTCTATGTGCGGGTGCTGGCCGGGCCGTGGCTGGGGGGCGATGGGGCCAAGGGCGTGACGCACATGCTCTGGCCCAACTTCGAGTTCGTCTGGCCGCTACTGCATACGCCGGACCCGAAACTGTTCCCGCCACCGAAGGAAGTCATCGATCCGTGGCACCTGCCGCTGATCAATACCATCCTGCTGGTGAGCTCCAGTGTGACCGTGACCATCGCCCACCACGCCCTGCGCAAGGGGCACCGCGGCACGCTGAAGCTGTGGCTGGGGCTGACGATCCTGCTGGGGCTGGCGTTTCTCGCCCTGCAGGCCTACGAGTACCACGAGGCCTACAACAAACTCGGGCTGACCCTGGGCTCGGGCATCTACGGCGCGACGTTCTTCATGCTTACCGGGTTCCACGGCGCGCACGTGACCTTGGGCACGCTGATCCTGTTCGTGATGTTCTGCCGGGTGCTGCGCGGGCACTTCGACCCGGACAAGCACTTCGGTTTCGAGGCGGCGAGCTGGTACTGGCACTTCGTCGATGTGGTGTGGGTGGGGTTGTTCATCTTCGTGTATGTCCTGTAGTGCGGCTTCGCGGGTGATCGCGGCTGAAGCCGCTCCTACAGGGATGGTGTGAATTCAGAAAGGTGCGTGCGACACCAGTTGCCCACTGATCAGGCCCCAGGCCACCAGGGCGATGGTCAGGGTGGCGAGAGCGACGCGCACGGTAAGGGCCTTGAGCAGGCGGGTCGACTGGTCATCGTCCTTGACCAGGAACACCAGGCCACTGAACAGGCTGGCGATGGTGGCCAGCAGCATCAGGACAATCGCGGCCTTGAGCATGGCGACACTCCGGGGGATGAGGTGATGGATACAAGTATAGCGCTCGACCTCAAGAGGCCCTGGTGAAGCCGTTTCGCCCAGGCCTGGTACCGACCCTGGTGGTGCTTGCGCTGCTGCCGGGGTTGATCGCGCTCGGCTGCTGGCAACTGCGGCGCGCCGACGAAAAGCGTGACCTGCTGGCCACCTACACCGAACGCCAGATCGAGGCGCCGGTCACTGCTGACCGGTTGCGCCAGCTGCCGGACCCGGCGTTCTACCCCGTGCACCTGTATGGCCGGTTCGATGCCGGTCACAGCCTGCTGCTGGACAACCAGATGCGTGACGGCAAGGCCGGCGTCGAGCTGTTGCAGCCCTTCCACGATCAGGCCAGTGGCCTGTGGTTGCTGGTCAATCGCGGCTGGCTGGCGTGGCCCGACCGTCGTGTGCCGGTGCGCTTCGACACGCCCAACCAGGCGCTGGCGCTGGACGCCACGGTCTACGTGCCGCCGGGCAAGACGTTCCAGCTGCACCCGGACAACCCCGACGGCCAGTGGCCGCAACTGCTGACGGCGATCGATCCGTCCGGGCTCTGGCAGCAACTGGGCCGGGAAGGCTTTGCTCAGGAGCTACGCCTGCGGCCCGGCCCGGCCGCCTACCGCCTGGACTGGCCGGTGGTCGCCATGGGCCCGGAAAAGCACCAGGGCTACGCCGTGCAGTGGTTCGCCCTGGCGAGCGCGTTGGTACTGCTTTACCTGTATTTCGGCTGGCATCACAACGACAAGGAGAACCGCCATGGCCGCCGCCACGAGTCCACTGGACGTGCCTGACCGCCGCAAGCCCCGCGGGCGCCTGCAACTGCTGTTGATCCTGTTCGTCGTGCTCGGGCCGATGATCCTTGCCACCAGCATGTACAAGCTCAAGTTCTGGGTACCGGAGGGGCGCAGCTATCACGGTGTGATGATTGGTAATGGCGAGGGCCGGGCGGATATCGGCATCGATGCCCAGGACGAGCGCTGGCAGTTGCTGGTCAGCTCCCCGGGCGCCTGTGTCGAGGACTGCCGGCAACTGGTGTACCTGGCCCGACAGATCCAGGTCGGCCTGGGCCGCGATGCCAGCCGCGCCAGCCATGCCCTGGCGGCGGCCCAGCCGCTGGCCGCTGACTACCAGGCGTTGCTGGGCCGTGAATACCCGCAGTTGCAACGCTATCCGCTGGACGCCCAGCGCTATACCCAGAAGGTCGGCGACACTGCCCCGCAACTGTGGATCGTCGATCCTCACGGCAACCTGGTGCTGCGCTACGACGCCAAGGTCAAGGGCAAGCATGTGCTGGACGACCTGCGTCACCTGCTCAAGCTGTCCAACATCGGCTAGGAGGCTGCCATGGCCAGACCCGGATTCCGCCTTGCTGTGTTCGCCACGCTGCTGGCGCTGCTGGTCGTGTTGCTCGGCGCCTACACTCGCCTGACTCATGCCGGTCTTGGCTGCCCCGACTGGCCGGGGTGCTACGGCTTCATCAGCGTGCCCAAGACCGATGCCCAACTGGCCCATGCCGAACTGCACTTCCCTGAGCACCCGGTGGAGGAAGCCAAGGGCTGGGCAGAGATGGTTCATCGCTATTTCGCCGGCAGCCTGGCACTGGTGATCGCACTGCTTGCCTTCCAGGCTGTACGCCGGCATGCCCATGACGGCCAGCCCTACCGCCTGCCAGTGTTGCTGCTGGGGGTGGTGCTGGCCCAGGCGGCGTTCGGCATGTGGACGGTGACACTGAAACTGTGGCCCCAGGTGGTGACCGCGCACCTGCTTGGCGGGTTCACCACGGTGAGCCTGCTTTTCCTGCTATCCCTGCGTCTATCCCGGGCTTTTGCGCCTTTGCCGAAACTGCCGCTGAGCTTGCGGCGGATCGCGGCGCTGGCGCTGCTGGTGGTGATCGGCCAGATCGCCCTGGGGGGTTGGGTCAGCGCCAACTACGCGGCGGTGGCCTGTATCGACCTGCCTACCTGCCATGGTCAGTGGTGGCCGGCGGCGGACTTCAGCAACGGCTTCCACCTGACCCAGCACGTCGGCCCCAATTACCTGGGCGGGCAACTGGACAGCGATGCGCGCACGGCGATCCATGTCAGCCACCGGCTCGGCGCGATGATGGTGCTGGCGGTACTGCTGTTGCTCAGCTGGAAGTTGCAGCGCAATGGCCTGGGCGGCCTGGCGCGCCTGGTATTGCTGGCGCTGACGCTGCAGCTGGGCCTGGGCATCAGCAACGTATTGTTCCACCTGCCGCTGGGCGTGGCCGTTGCCCACAACGCTGGCGGTGCGCTGCTGCTGCTGACCATGGTGCTGGTGAACTACCGCATCCGCGTGGTCGACAAGGTCCGAGTAGGGCATGGCTGGCGCCTGACGCCGGTGGCCGGGGCGCAACTCACTCATCACATGAGGAACGATTCGTGGCGACGGTTCTGAACACGGAACGCCAGCGCGCCGGATGGCGCGACTATCTGGAACTGACCAAGCCGAAGGTGGTGGTGCTGATGCTGATCACCTCGCTGGTGGGGATGTTTCTCGCCACCCGCGCGGGGGTGGCCTGGAGCGTCCTGCTGTTCGGCAACCTCGGGATCGCCTTGTGCGCGGGGGCGGCGGCGGCGGTCAATCACGTGGTCGACCGACGAGTCGATGCGTTGATGGCCCGTACCCACAAGCGTCCGTTGGCCCAAGGCCGGGTGGCGCCTCTGGCGGCACTGTTGTTCGCCTTGTTGTTGGCCGTGGCAGGTATGGCCTTGCTGCTGGCTTTCACCAACCCCCTCACCGCCTGGCTCACACTGGCCTCGCTGCTGGGTTACGCGGTGCTCTACACCGGCTTTCTCAAGCGGGCCACGCCGCAGAACATCGTGATCGGCGGCCTGGCTGGGGCCGCGCCGCCATTGTTGGGCTGGGTAGCGGTCAGCGGGCACCTGGGCGCCGAGCCCCTGCTGCTGGTGCTGATCATCTTCGCCTGGACACCGCCGCACTTCTGGGCCCTTGCGATTCATCGCAAGGAGGAGTACGCAAAAGCTGATATTCCCATGCTACCCGTTACCCATGGCGAGCATTACACGGCCCTGCATATCCTGCTCTACACCTTGATATTGCTGGCCGTGAGCCTGTTGCCCTATGCCATACACATGAGCGGCCCGCTGTACCTGGCCTGTGCCTTGCTGCTGGGCCTGCGCTTCCTGCACTGGGCCTGGGTGTTGTACCGTGGCACCCGGCCGCACGCGGCGATCAAGACGTTCAAGTACTCTATCGGCTACCTGTTCGCCCTGTTCATCGCGTTGCTCGTAGACCACTACCTGTTGCTGAACCTATGACCCGAACCCAGAAAACCGTCTTCATCCTCGTTGCCCTGGTCGCGCTGATCATGGGCCTGACCGTCAACAAGGTGCTCAACGACCGTGGTCAGTTGAACCCCACCGAGCTGATCGATGCCGGCATCATCCTGCTGCCGCAGAGCCGTACCGTGCCGGACGTGACCATGACCGACCAGAACGGCCAGCCGCTGGTGCTGGACCAGCTCAAGGGCAAGTGGTCATTGCTGTTCTTCGGCTACACCTACTGCCCGGACATCTGCCCGACCACCCTGGCCCAGCTGCGCCAGGTGAAGAGCGAGCTGCCCAAGGAGGCGCTGGAGCGTCTGCAGGTGGTGCTGGTGAGCGTCGACCCGAACCGCGACACGCCGAACCAGCTCAAGCAGTACCTGGGCTATTTCGACAAGGATTTCGTCGGGGTGGCGGGCTCGATCGAGGATACCCAGAAATTGGCCAACGCCTTGAGCATCCCGTTCATCCCGGCCGATACCAGCAAGCCCGGGTATACCGTGGATCACAGCGGCAACCTGGCGGTGGTCGGGCCGGACGGGCGTCAGCGCGGGTTCATCCGAGCGCCGTTCAACAACCAGAAGCTGGTGGCGCAGTTGCCGGGGCTGGTCAAGCGCGATTGAGATATTTGGGCCTGCTGCGCAGGCCTTTCGCCGGCAAGCCGGCTCCCACAATCGTGCAGTCTCTGTGGGAGCCGGCTTGCCGGCGCTAGGGCCTCGAAGCGGCCCCGGGATGCAGGCTTAGAACGCAGGAACCACAGCGCCCTTGTACTTCTCGGTGATGAACTGCTTCACCTCAGGCGAGTGCAGGGCCTGTACCAGCTTCTTCACCGCGTCCGCGTCCTTGTTGTCCTCGCGGGTCACCAGGATGTTCACGTACGGAGAGTCCTTGCCTTCGATGGCCAGGGCGTCTTTTTCCGGGTTGAGCTTGGCTTCCAGCGCGTAGTTGGTGTTGATCAGGGCGGCATCGACCTGGGTCAGCACACGCGGGATGGTCGCGGCTTCCAGTTCCCGGAACTTCAGGTTTTTCGGGTTCTCGGCGATGTCCTTGATGGTCGACAGGATGTTCGTGTTGTCCTTGAGCTTGATCACCCCGGCCTTGTCCAGCAGCAGCAGGGCGCGGCCGCCGTTGGTGGCGTCGTTGGGAATGACCACGGCGGCGCCGGAAGGCAGTTCGTCGAGCTTCTTGACCTTGGCCGAGTACACGCCCAGCGGCTCGATGTGCACGCCGGCGACGCTTACCAGGTGAGTACCCTTGGCCTTGTTGAACTCATCCAGGTACGGCTGGTGCTGGAAGAAGTTGGCGTCCAGGCGCTTTTCCGACACCTGCACGTTCGGCTGGATGTAGTCGGTGAACTCCTTGACCTTCAGTTCCACGCCTTCCTTCGCCAGCTGTGGCTTGACGAAGTTGAGGATCTCGGCGTGCGGCACCGGGGTGGCGGCGACCGTCAGGGTCTCGGCGTGGGCCGAGAAGGCCGCGACCGCGGCGACAACAGCAAGCAGCTTCTTCATTGATCACTCCTTGTGAGGGCCGCAATGGCCCCCGAACGGGTCGGCCGGGCCGACCCCATTGGGGTTACTTACGGGAAAAATGCACGACCAGCTTGTCGCCGATCATTTGCAGTACCTGGACCAGGATGACCAGCAGCACCACGGTGACGATCATCACGTCGGTCTGGAAGCGTTGGTAGCCGAAGCGGATCGACAGGTCACCCAGGCCACCGGCCCCGACCACGCCGGCCATGGCGGTGTAGGACACCAAGGTGATGGCGGTCACGGTGATGGCAGCGATGATGCCCGGCATCGCTTCAGGCAGCACGGCCTTGAAGATGATCTGGCGGGTGGTGGCGCCCATCGACTGGGTAGCCTCGATGATGCCGCGGTCCACCTCGCGCAGGGCGGTTTCCACCAGTCGCGCGAAGAACGGTGTGGTTCCCACCACCAGCGGCGGGATGGCACCGGCAACGCCCAGCGATGTGCCGGTGATCAGCACCGTGATCGGGATCATCACGATCAGCAGGATGATGAACGGCACCGAGCGCACGATGTTGACGATGGTCGCCAGCACGGCGTAGACCTTCTTGTGCTCGAACATCTGCCGTGGGCTGAACAGGAACAGCACGACGCCCAGTGGCAGGCCCAGCAGGATGATGAAGGCCAGTGAGATGAACAGCATGACCATGGTGTCGTTGGTCGCCTGCCAGATCTCGACCCAGTCGACGTTGGCGAAATAGCTGAGGATGTCCATCAACGCAGTACCTCCATATGTACGTCAGCTGCAGTGAAGCGGGCGAATGCCGCCTCCATGTCTCCACCGATCAGGGCAAGGGTCAGCTGGCCATAGGGGATGTCCTTGATGCGGTCGATACGCCCGGCAAGGATGCTGTAGTCCACGCCGGTTTCGCGGGCCACGGTGCCCAGCAGCGGCGCGTAGGTGGCGCAGCCCTGGAAGGTCAGGCGCACGATGCGCCCCGGCACATGGGCGAAATCGTCGCGTTGCTCGTTCTCGTCCACCTGCTCGTCTTCCTGGACGAAACGCTTGGTGGTGGCGTGCTGCGGGTGCAGGAACACGTCGGCCACCGGGCCCTGCTCGACGATCTGCCCGGCGTCCATCACCGCCACGCGGTCGCAGACCCGGCGGATCACGTCCATCTCATGGGTGATCAGCACGATGGTCAGCTTCAGCTCGCGGTTGATCTCGGCCAGCAGTTGCAGCACCGAGGCGGTGGTCTGCGGGTCGAGGGCGCTGGTGGCTTCGTCGCACAGCAGGATCTTGGGGTTGGTGGACAGGGCGCGGGCGATGCCGACGCGCTGCTTCTGCCCACCCGACAATTGCGCCGGGTACTTCTTCGCGTGCTCGGATAGGCCGACACGGGCCAGCAGCTCGGTGACGCGCTTGTCGATCTCGCCACGCGACAGCTCGCCCGCCAGCACCAGCGGCAGGGCGACATTGTCGGCGACGGTCTTGGAGGCCAGCAGGTTGAAGTGCTGGAAGATCATGCCGACCTGCTGGCGGAAGCGCCGCAGCTGGTTCGAGTCGAAGGCGGTGACGTCTTCACCGTCGACCACGATCTTGCCGCCGGACGGCTCCTCGAGACGGTTGATCAGGCGCAGCATGGTGCTCTTGCCGGCACCGGAGTGGCCGATCAGGCCGAACACCTGGCCATCTTCGATGGTCAGGCTGGTCGGGTTCAGGGCCGGGATATCCCTACCGGCGACGCGGTAGGTCTTGTGGACATTTTGAAACTCGATCACTGAGCGAACCTTGTGGGGCGCATGGAATTTGGGTCAGCGGTTAGCCGGGGCGCGCATTTTAGCCTTTTCCCCTGCGTGTTCTTAGCATTTATTTCGTCACGCTCCAATCCAATCGGCATAACGCGACGGTCGGCAATCCGATTGAACGCATCCGACGGCGGCCCAGTCACTAATTGAACAAGCCCGAACGGGCAGCCTGAAGACTGATGAGGAGAGCCGAAGATGCCCAGCAAGACGCCGCAGGCGCCACAGCCCAGCCCTGTCGCCGGCACCGACACCCCGGACAAGGCCAACACCAACGCCAAACTGCAGAGCCTGGAGGCGTTTCGCAGCGACGCCAGCGGCCAGGCGCTGCGCACCAACCAGGGTGTGAAGGTCGCCGACAACCAGAACAGCCTCAAGGTCGGCGCCCGTGGGCCTTCGCTGCTCGAAGACTTCATCATGCGCGAGAAGATCACCCACTTCGACCATGAGCGCATCCCCGAGCGTATCGTCCATGCCCGCGGGACCGGCGCCCATGGCTACTTCCAGAGCTACGGCTGCCATGCCGAGCTGACCAAGGCCGGCTTCCTGCAAGACCCCGAGAAAATCACCCCGGTGTTCGTGCGCTTTTCCACCGTGCAGGGTCCACGTGGCTCGGGCGACACGGTGCGCGACGTGCGCGGCTTTGCGGTGAAGTTCTACACCGATGAAGGCAACTTCGATCTGGTCGGCAACAACATGCCGGTGTTCTTCATCCAGGACGCGATCAAGTTTCCCGACTTCGTCCACGCGGTCAAACCCGAACCGCACAACGAGATGCCCACCGGCGGCTCTGCCCACGACACCTTCTGGGACTTCGTGTCGCTGGTGCCCGAATCCGCGCACATGGTCATGTGGGCGATGTCCGACCGGGCCATTCCGCGCAGCCTGCGCATGATGGAAGGCTTTGGCGTGCACACCTTCCGGTTGATCAATGCCCAAGGCGTGGCCAGCTTCGTCAAGTTCCACTGGAAGCCGCGCCAGGGCGTGCACTCGGTGCTGTGGGACGAAGCCCAGAAGCTTGCCGGCAAGGACACCGACTATCACCGCCGCGACCTGTGGGAAGCGATCGAGACCGGGCATTACCCGGAATGGGAGCTGGGCGTGCAGATCGTGCCGGAGGCCGACGAGCACAAGTTCGACTTCGACTTGCTCGACCCGACCAAGATCATCCCCGAGGAGCTGGTGCCGGTGACCCCGCTGGGCAAGATGGTGCTCGACCGCAACCCGGACAACTTCTTCGCCGAAGTGGAGCAGATCGCCTTCTGCCCCGGGCACATCGTGCCGGGCATCGACTTCAGCAATGACCCGTTGCTGCAGGGCAGGCTGTTTTCCTACACCGACACCCAGATAAGCCGCCTGGGCGGGCCGAACTTCCACGAGATTCCGATAAACCGCCCTGTCGCGCCCAATCACAGCAGCCAGCGCGATGCCATGCACCGCATGACCATCGACAAGGGCCGGGCGTCCTACGAGCCCAACTCGATCGATGGCGGGTGGCCGAAGGAAACGCCGCCCGCCGCGCAGGATGGCGGTTTCGAGAGTTACCAGGAACGTATCGACGCGAACAAGATCCGCCAGCGCAGCGAGTCGTTCGGCGATCATTTCTCCCAGGCGCGCCTGTTCTTCCAGAGCATGAGCCCCACCGAGCAGCAGCACATCATCAAGGCCTACAGCTTCGAGCTGGGCAAGGTCGAGCGTGAGGCGATCCGCGCGCGGGAAGTGAACGAGATCCTGGCCAATATCGATCTCAAGTTGGCGGCAGCGGTGGCGGCCAACCTCGGCCTGCCGGCGCCGAAGGCCGGCACGGTCAAGGTCAAGGGCAGCAAGCCGGCACAGTCAAAGGCCTTGAGCCAGATGAACCACCCCGGGGACATCGGCATCAGTGGACGCAAGATCGCCATCCTGATGGCTGATGGCGTGGATGACGCGAGTGTCGACAAGGTAGTCAAGGCGCTGGAGGCGCAAAGTGCGCGTCCCATGCTGCTGGGGCCGACTTCGGCACCCGTGAAGACTGCCGCTGGCAAGCAGCTGCCGGTGGATGCATCGATGGAGGGCATGCCCTCGGTGATGTTCGACGGGGTGTGGGTGCCGGCGGGCAAGGCTTCGCTGGAGGCGCTGGAAAACAGCGGCGTGGCCAAGCACTTCCTGCTCGAGGCCTACAAGCATCTCAAGCCCATGGGGGTAGCCAGTGAGGGCAAGCTGCTGCTGAACAAGCTGGGACTCGAGGAAGATGCGGGGCTGTTGCTGGGCGATGACCAGAAGGCGCTCGAGGCCTTCTTCAAGGCCGTCGAGGGGCACCGGGTATGGGCGCGGGAGGCGGCTGCCGAAGCTGTTCCTGCATAATCGGGGGCTGCTTTGCAGCCCATCGCCGCGGTTCGTCGCCACGACAAGCCGGCTCCCACAGATTGTAGGCGGTCCCTGTGGGAGCCGGCTTGCCGGCGATGAGGCCCTGACAGGTTTATTGCTGATGAGGGATCAACACCACCTGCGCCGGCAATGAACGCTGGATCTCATGCTTCTGCTTCAGCTCGAAGCCACTGTCGAGCTTGCGCACTCGCTTCTCCAGCAGGGTCTTGAGCCAAGGCGCATCCTCGGTACGCGGCACCTGGAGCACCACCTCGCACTGATAACTCACCACGTCCGCCGCGATATCGTCCAACTGGCGACGCATCGCCCGGCTATCGGTGGTTTTCAGCGCCACGACGGTGGTCGGCGCGGTCGGGTCGATAACCCGGGCCTTGGGCTTGGACGCGGCAGCCTTGAGCGCCGCTTCGGCCTTTTCCAGTTCGGCCTTGCGTGCCTGGGCCACGGCATCGCCACCGGTCAGGGCCGGTGCTTGCGGCATCAGCGCCCGGGCGCGGGCCAATGCCGTGGCAGCGGCATTCACATCGCCCTTCTGCAGGACAATCTGGCTACGGCGCAGGTAGGCCTCGGCCAGCTGGCGCTGATGCGGTTCGAGGCGGGCGTCATCCGGCGCCTGGGCCTGCAAGGCGGCCAGTTGATCCTCGGCGGTGGCCAGCTCGTTGCTGGCGATGCTTTGCTCGAGCTGGTGCCAGGCATCGGGCTGGGCAGGCGCCACCGGCTGCTCGGCCGGCTTGCTTGAGCAGGCAGCCAGGAACAGGGAAAACGCGGCAACAAGCAGATAACGTGAGGCGAACGGCTTCATTCCTGCGACTCTCTATTTGCGCAAAAAGCGAGCAAGTCTACACCCAGGTGCGCACGCTCGAAAACAAGTCTTCTCAGACTCGAAACCTGCGAAAAGGTTGCAGGATGCGCCTGCGCGCACCCTGAAAATTCAGCGTTTCGGCAACGCCAGGCTCAGCAAGAATAGCACTGCCGCACAGACCACGATCGAAGGCCCGGCCGGGGTGTCCTTGAACCAGGACAGCGCCAGGCCCCCGCAGACCGCAGAAACGCCAAGCAGGCTGGCGCCCACGGCCATCTGCTCCGGTGAGCGGGCGTGACGCTGTGCCGCAGCGGCCGGGATGATCAGCAGCGAGGTGATCAGCAGCACGCCGACGATCTTCATCGCCACCGCGATCACCACGGCTATCAGCAGCATCAGCGCCAGGCGCAGGCCGGCCACTGGCAGGCCTTCGACCGTCGCCAGTTCCTCGTGCACGGTCACCGCCAGCAGTGGTCGCCAGAACATCGCCAGCAGCACCAGTACCAAGGCGCTGCCGCCGAGGATCCAGGCAAGGTCGGTAGGGCTGATTGCCAGCAGGTCACCGAACAGGTAGGCCATCAGGTCGATGCGCACATCGTGCATGAAGCTCAGCACCACCAGCCCCAGCGACAGCGTGCTGGGGGCGAGGATACCGAGCAGGGTGTCCGAGGCCAGCGGCTGGCGCTGCTGCAGGGTCACCAGCAGGATCGCCAGCAGCAGGCAGCCGACGGTCACCGCCAGTGCCGGGCTGACGTCCAAGGCGAAGCCCAGGGCCACGCCGAGCAGCGCGGCATGGGACAGGGTGTCGCCGAAATAGGCCATGCGCCGCCACACCACGAACGAGCCCAGGGGCCCGGCGACCAACGCCAGGGATATACCGGCAAGCAGGGCGTAGAGAAGAAAATCAGCCATGCTTGCAGTGCTCTCCGTGAACATGGGCGCCGGGGGCGATCACCGAACCGTGCAGGTCGTGGCTGTGATCGTGATGGTGGTGATAGATGGCCAGGCTCGGGGCGTTCTGGCCGAACAGCTCGACGAAGGCCGGGTCGTTGCTGACCTGCTCCGGGTGGCCCGAGCAGCACACGTGGCGGTTGAGGCAGACCACCTGGTCGGTGGCGCTCATGACCAGGTGCAGGTCATGGGAAACCATCAGTACGCCGCAGCCGTGGCGGTCGCGCAGGCGAGTGATCAGGTTGTACAGCTCGGTCTGGCCAACTACGTCGACACCCTGCACCGGTTCGTCGAGTACCAGCAGCTCGGGCTCGCGCAGCAGCGCGCGGGCCAACAGCACACGCTGCATCTCGCCACCGGAGATGGTCTGGATCGGGTTGTCGATCACCTGCTCGGCGCCGACTTCCTGCAACGCCGCCAAGGCTGCCGCACGGTCTACACCGGGCACCAGGCGCAGGAAGCGCAGCACCGACAAGGGCAATGTGGCGTCCACCTGGATCTTTTGCGGCATGTAGCCGATGCGCAGCCTGGGCTTGCGCCACACTTTGCCGCGATGCGGCTTGAGCAGCCCCAGCACGGCGCGCACCAGGGTGGTCTTGCCGGCGCCGTTGGGACCGATCAGGGTAACGATCTGGCCCGGTGCCACCGCCAGGTCGATGCTGTCGAGCACCGCTTCGCCAGCGAAGCTGACACCGACTTGCTCGAGGCGGATCAGGGCATCGCTCATGCCTTGCCCCGGCAGTTGCCGCACAGGCCGACCACTTCGACGGTTTGCGTCTCGACCGCAAAGCCCACGGCATTGGCGCTGCTGACGATGGCGTCGCTGATGCTGTTCTGCTCCAGCTCGATGGCGACATGACATTCGCGGCAGATCAGGAACTGCCCCTGGTGCGCGTGCTCGGGGTGGCTGCAGCCAATAAAGGCATTGAGCGAGGCGATGCGGTGCACCAGGCCATTTTCCAGAAGGAAGTCCAGGGCACGATAGACGGTCGGTGGCGCGGCGCGGCGGCCGTCCTGCTCGCTGAGCACGGCGAGGATATCGTAGGCGCCCAGCGGCTTGTGGCTCTGCCACACCAGCTCCAGCACGCGGCGGCGCAGGGCGGTCAGGCGCAGGCCCTGACGGTTGCACAGCGCGTCGGCCTCGGCCAGCGCACTGTGGACGCAATGGGAGTGATCGTGGGGACGGTGGGCCAGCGGCGTGATGGACATGGGCAGCGACGGTTCAGGATGGAGACGTTATTATGTTACCTGTTTCTGACGACCCGAGTATCCACCGTGTCCCGAATCCTTGCCCTCTTTGTCGCTTTCATCGCTTTTTCGGCGCACGCCGACGTGCGCGTGCTGACCAGCATCAAGCCCCTGCAACAGATCGCCGCCGCCGTTCAGGACGGTGTCGGCAGCGCCGATGTGCTGCTGCCGCCGGGCGCCTCCCCGCACAACTACGCACTGCGCCCCTCCGACGTGCGCAAGGTCGCCGATGCCGACCTGCTGTATTGGATCGGCCCGGACATGGAAGGTTTCCTGCCCCGCGTGCTGAAGAGCCGCGCCAAGCCGACCGTGGCCGTGCAGTCGCTGTCGGGCATGCAGTTGCGTCATTTCGGCGAGGACAGCCACTCCCATGACGAGGAAGACCACGACGATCATGACCACGACCACCGTCCGGGCAGCCTCGATGCACACCTGTGGCTGTCGTCGCTGAATGCCCGGGTGATCGCGACGAAGATGGCCGGCGACCTGGCAGCGGCCGACCCGGCCAATGCCCCGCGCTACCAGGCCAACCTCAAGCAGTTCGTCGAGCGCCTGGATGCCCTGGATGCGCGCATCAAGCTGCGTGTGGCGGGGATCGCCGGCAAGCCTTACTTCGTGTTTCACGAGGCGTTCGACTACTTCGAGGCCGCCTATGGCCTGAAGCACACTGGCGTGTTCAGCGTGGCGTCTGAGGTGCAGCCGGGCGCGCAGCACGTCGCCGCCATGCGCAAGCGCTTGCAGGCGGTGGGCAAGACCTGCGTGTTCAGCGAGCCGCCGCTGAGGCCGCGCCTGGCCGAGACGCTGACGGCCGGATTGCCGGTGCGGTTGGCCGAACTGGATGCGCTGGGTGGCACCGACAAGGTGGATGGCAAGGGCTATGAGCGGTTGCTGGAGAAGCTCGGCGGCGACCTGGTCGGCTGCCTGGAACAGCTCTGAGGCTGTAGGCGGACCAGGTGGGAGTGGGCTTGCCCCGCGATAGCGTTGGCAGGCCCAGCGCTATCGCGGGGCAGGCCCGCTCCCACAAATGCCGCTATTGCCTATCAGAGCGCGAACGGCAGCTTCAGCGCAACCTGCTGGCGTTGCGCCAGGCGCACCTCGAACTCGCTAGGGTCATGGATCATCACGTCCATCCCGGCGAACGCCTGCGCCGCGATCAGGCGCGACAGCCAGAAGCGCACGCACGCCACCCGCAGCATTACCGGCCACAGCTCCGCTTCAGCGGCGGTGAACGGCCGCAGTGCCGCGTAGGCGCCCAGCAATGCCTGGGCGCGTGGCAGGTCGATACCACTCTGCTCGTCCAGGCACCAGTCGTTCACGGTGATGGCGATGTCGTACAGCATCGGCCCGGAGCAAGCATTGTAGAAGTCGATCAGCCCGGTCAGGTGAGTGCCTTCGAACATCACGTTGTCACGGAACAGGTCGGCGTGCAGGTTGGCCTTGGGCAGGGCGAGGATCTGCGCCTTGTGCGCGGTGATTTCCGCCAGCGCCGGTTGCAACAGCCCGGCTTGCTCCCGGTTCAGGCTCGGCAGCAGCTCGGCGCCCGATTCCAGCATCCAGTCCAGGCCACGGTCGGTGCGGCGCTCGATGATGCGCTCGCGGGTGGCCAGGTGAATGTGCGCCAGCAACTCGCCGACCTGGGCGCAATGCTGGTTGTTCGGCAGCTTGACGTGCTTGCCCGACAGTCGCGGCTGCAGCAGCGCAGGCTTGCCGCACAGTTCGCGCAGGCCATGCCCTTCGCGGTCGCGCAGGGCGTAGGGCACGGGCATGTCGGCATCGTGCAGCACGTCGAGCAGTTCGATGAAGAACGGCATGTCTTCAGCCGGCCCACGCTCGATCAGTGTGAGGACGAACTCCCCTTTTTCCAGGCTGACGAAGAAATTGCTGTTCTCGGTACCGGCGGCGATGCCCTGGAAGTCGAGCAGGCGGCCCAGCTCGTATGGCGCCAGAAAGGTTTCCAGCTCAGGCCGGGACACAGGGGTGAAGACTGACATGTTGAAGAATTGCCCATGCGGGCACTTCCGCCCGGAAGTGCCTGGTTGATAAGAACGATACGCGTTACTAGCTTACCACTCGAAGATCTTCCAGGACGGAATCAGCATGTCCGGCTGGTCGGAACGAATGAAATTGCCTTCGGAGCCATCGGCGCGTACCAGGAAATAAGGCTTGCCGTTCTTCGGCGTGACCTTGATCGCATACAGGAAACCGTTTTGCCGATATTCCTGGATGGTTTTATCGCCTTCCGTGCGAATGGTTACATCGGGATCGGCCGATGGGGCTTCGTCCGCCGCCTGGGTGACGACTGGCATGGTGGCCAGCAGACCGAGCAGTAACAGGCGATTGAGTGTGCGCATGATAACCTAGTCCTTTTGTCGTCATTGATCCGGCTATTCTAGCGCCGGACCCGTCGAAAAGGTTGATTCTCCTCATGAGCCAAGCGCCCCTCGTCCTGGTGGACGGTTCGTCCTACCTCTACCGCGCCTTCCACGCGCTGCCGCCGCTGACCACCTCCAAAGGCATGCCCACCGGCGCGGTCAAGGGCGTGCTGAACATGCTCAAGAGCCTGCGCAAGCAGTACCCGGACAGCCTGTTCGCAGTGGTCTTCGATGCCAAGGGCGGGACCTTCCGCGACGCCATGTTCGCCGAGTACAAGGCCAACCGCCCGAGCATGCCCGATGACCTGCGGGTGCAGGTCGAACCGCTGCACGCCAGCGTTCGTGCACTGGGCTACCCGCTGTTGTGCGTCGAAGGCGTGGAGGCCGACGACGTGATCGGCACACTGGCGCGCAGCAGCGCCGCCGCCGGCCGCCCGGTGATCATCTCGACCGGTGACAAGGACATGGCCCAGCTGGTGGACGGCCACGTTACCCTCGTCAATACCATGACCGGTAGCGTGCTCGATGTCGCTGGCGTGCACGAGAAGTTCGGCGTAGGGCCCGAACACATCATCGATTTTCTCGCCCTGATGGGCGACAAGGTCGACAACATTCCCGGCGTGCCGGGCGTTGGCGAAAAGACCGCGGTGGGCCTGCTGACCGGTATCGGTGGCGGCCTGAGCGATGTGTACCAGAACCTGGACAAGGTGCCGGGCCTGGCCATTCGAGGCGCCAAGACCCTCGCCGCCAAGCTCGAGGAGCACCGCGACGCGGCCTTCCTCTCCTACGAGTTGGCCACCATCAAGTGCGATGTCGAGCTGGATGTCGAGGTGGACGCCCTGGTCTGTGGCGAACCCGACCGTGAAGCACTGATGGCGCTCTATACCGAGATGGAGTTCAAGAGCTGGGTTGCCGAAGTCCAGCGCAGCGCGCCCCAAGCCGGTAATGGCGCCGCTGTCGCCGAGGCTGTTGCCGAGAAGATTGAGCCGAAGTACGAAACCATCCTCGACCAGGCTCGCTTCGACGTCTGGCTGGAAAAGCTGCGCCAGGCGCCGCTGTTCGCCTTCGATACGGAAACCACCGGCCTGGACGCCCAGCAGGCGCAGATTGTCGGCCTGTCGTTCGCCGTCGAGCCCCATGAAGCCGCCTATGTGCCCCTGACCCACGACTACGAAGGCGCTCCAGCCCAGCTGGACCGCGAGCGCGTGCTGCTGGCGCTCAAGCCACTGCTGGAGGACCCGGCCAAGGGCAAGATCGGCCAGAACGCCAAGTACGACATCAACATCCTGGCCAACGGCACCCCGGCCATCCACATGCGCGGCGTGGCCTACGACACCATGCTCGAGTCCTACGTGCTCGACTCCACCGCCACCCGTCACGACATGGACAGCTTGGCGCAGAAGTACCTGGACCACACCACCATCGCCTTCGAGGATATCGCCGGCAAGGGCGCCAAGCAGCTGACCTTCAACCAGATCCCGCTGGACAAGGCCGGCCCCTACGCCGCCGAGGACGCCGATATCACCCTGCGCCTGCACCATGCGCTGCAGGCACGGCTGGCCCAGACGCCCAGCGTGCTGCCGGTGCTGATGGATATCGAGATGCCGCTGGTGCCGGTGCTGGCGAAGATCGAGCGCCAGGGCGCGCTGGTCGATGCCGGGCTGCTCGGCGTGCAGAGCGGTGAGCTGGGAGCGAAGCTGGTCGAGCTGGAGCGTGAGGCGTATGCGCTGGCCGGCGAGGAATTCAACCTGGGCTCGCCCAAGCAGCTCGGTGCGATTCTCTACGACAAGCTGGGCATGCCGGTGCTGAGCAAGACCGCCAAGGGCCAGCCGTCCACCGCCGAGGCGGTTCTGGATGACCTGGCCGAGCAGGGCTACCCGCTGCCCAAGGTGCTGATGCAGTACCGCAGCCTGAGCAAGCTCAAGAGCACCTACACCGACAAGTTGCCGGGGCAGATCAACCCGCGTACCGGACGCATCCATACCTCGTATCAGCAGGCTGTGGCTGCCACCGGTCGCTTGTCGTCCAGCGACCCCAATCTGCAGAACATCCCGATCCGCACCGCCGAGGGCCGGCGCATTCGCCAGGCTTTCGTCGCCAGCCCCGGCTACAAACTGCTGGCGGCGGACTATTCGCAGATCGAGCTGCGTATCATGGCCCATCTGGCCAAGGACGAAGGGCTGCTGCACGCCTTCCGCAACGACCTTGACGTGCACCGCGCCACCGCCGCGGAAGTGTTCGGTGTCGCCCTCGAGAACGTCACCACCGACCAGCGCCGTAGCGCCAAGGCGATTAACTTTGGCCTGATCTATGGCATGAGCGCATTCGGCCTGGCCAAGCAGATCGGCGTCGATCGCAAGCAGTCCCAGGACTACATCGACCGCTATTTCGCCCGTTACCCAGGCGTGCTGGCCTATATGGAGCGCACCCGCGCCCAGGCCGCTGAAAAGGGCTTCGTCGAAACCCTGTTCGGGCGTCGCCTGTACCTGCCGGACATCAACGCCAAGAACCCGTCCTTGCGCAAAGGTGCCGAGCGCACCGCGATCAACGCGCCGATGCAGGGCACCGCAGCAGACATCATCAAGCGCGCGATGGTGGCGGTGGACAACTGGCTGACCGAGAGCGGGCTGGATGCGCGGGTGATCCTGCAGGTGCACGACGAACTGGTGCTTGAGGTGCGCGAAGACCTGGTCGACCAGGTGAAAGCCGAGATTAGGGTCCACATGAGCGGCGCGGCGCAGTTGGACGTGCCGTTGCTGGTGGAAGCGGGTGTTGGCTCGAATTGGGACGAAGCTCACTAAACGCCGCGTGAAAGCTGTGTAGGATCTGCGGCGTAGTGTCGCGGATCCGGCGCAGGCCTGGGGCCTTAGATCGAGAGTTTCATGAAACTATCGCAAATAGTTTCCAGGGGCTCGGAACTAAACCGGTGAACCGCCACTCAGAGGTACTGAATGGCTGGTGAAGCCTTTCGATGCTCCTATGTTGTGTTAAGTGTTGGCAGATATCTGGACCCCGCCCTAGCGGTCCGGACTTGGACCCCGAACTTCCCCCTCCCCATACGAAGTCCGGGGTTTTTTTTGCCCGGAATTCGGCGTCATGTCTGCCTGGGCTCGTG